>JAAZCA010000018.1 GCA_012513515.1 Myxococcales bacterium
AAAAACAGAAGCTAGAAGCGAGAGGCTAGAAGCTAGAAAAATCTCGCCTGTAAAAATATTGCTTCTCACTTCTAGATTCTAGCTTCTTGATGTTTTGGTCTATGGTCAATCGTCCATGGTCGAAGTTGTTGTTGCAGCTAGCTTTTCAGAGGCTCCATAACTTACAATGACATGGAGAGCTTTTTACCCACCCACCCCTCGACTGATCCGCTTTTTTGCTTAAAAAACAAACCAATAACGAGGTGTCAAAATTTTGCTAGCATTCCAGAGGGGTTTTCTATATTTATCAATATGAGATTCCATTATGATTAAAAAATCCGCAAAAAAATCTGCTGAAAGCAGGGGTAAGAAGAGGGAGGATTCGAGGATCGCTGAGCTTCAGTCCCAGCTTTCGGAGCTGAAAAAGCTCGTATCCATTCTCGAACGCGGGAAGTACATGTGGGAGTCAACTTTCGATGCCATCTCCTCGCCGGTGCAAATCATATCCAAGGATTATGAGATACTGAGGGCCAATATATCCCTCGCAGAAATAGCCAAGTCTGATATCAGGAAGATAATAGGTAGAAAATGCTACGAAGTCTTCGCGGGCAGGGATGTTCCATGCACGGGCTGCCCGGTTCTCGTGAAGTCGAAAGGAAAAAAGCCCTCTGTTTCACTGCTGGCAAACAAGATATTCGGGAGGGAATTCGAGGTCAGCGCATATCGTTACACAGGGGATGACAAGGGTTCCATCATACTTCATTACAGGGATGTCTCTGAGGAGCGGCGCTTGCAGCGAGAGGTGATCCAGCAGGAGAAGATGGCCGCGATAGGGATGCTCGCAGGCGGCGTGGCGCATGAGATCAATAATCCGCTCGGAGGGATAATCGCCTTTGCGCAGCTTCTCAAACGCGATGCTGCTGAGTATCCCGTGATCAAGGACGACCTCGATGCGATAGAGGAAGCGGCGGGGCGCTGCAAAAAAATTGTCGCCGATCTTCTCGATTTTTCCAGGAGCTCAAGGGAGGGGGAACTCGCACCGACCGACCTGAACGTAATTCTAGAAAAAGTTTTTCCATTCATTCGCAGGGAGATGCAATCCTTAAATGTAGAGCTGATATTCGACGCTGCCGGCAGGCTCCCCAGGGTGATGGCTAGGGCGGACAGGCTCCAGCAGGTTTTTCTCAACCTCATGACCAACGCCTGCCACTCGATGAATAAGGGCGGGAAGCTCTTCGTTTCGACATCTTCTTCGGAGGGCGGAAAGAAGGTGGTCGTGAAGATCAGAGACACCGGACACGGAATATCTTCCGAGGTACGCGACCAGATTTTCAATCCTTTTTTTACGACTAAGGAGCCGGGAAAAGGAACGGGGCTTGGTCTTTCCATAAGCTACAGGATAGTTCGCGAGCACGGCGGCACTATAACATTCGAGGATGTGGAGGGCGGCGGCACGGAATTCGTTGTGCTTTTGCCAGCGTCCAAATGACGAGGGGGAAAAAGATGGCAAGGATTCTTATCGTTGATGATGAAGTCGCTATAAGAAAGGCCCTTGAAAGATTTTTGAAAGGGCTGAAATACGAAGTGGTGACGGCCAAGGACGGCGAAGAGGGGATGAAATATGCCGCCGATCAGAGTTTCGATCTCGCGCTCGTCGATCTCGTGATGCCCAAGATGGATGGGGTGGAGTTCATAAGGGAGATCAAGAAGGTACAGCCCGCCATAGTTCCGATAGTGCTTACAGGCTTCGGCACGATCACGTCCGCTGTCGAGGCTATGAAGGCCGGCGCGTATCATTACCTCACGAAGCCCTTCGAGCTCGATGATATAGCGTCGCTGATAGCCACGGCCCTGGAACACAGCCAACTCAAGGAAGAAAACAGAATCCTCAAAAAACAGCTTAGGGACAAATATCATTTCGAAAATATCGTGGGCAACAGCGATGAGATGGCATCGGTTTTCGACATGATCGAGAAGGTTTCGGAGAGCGATTCCAACGTACTGGTTACAGGTGAAAGCGGCACTGGCAAGGAGCTGGTGGCCAGAGCCATCCACTATAATAGCCCTAGGAAGGACAAGCCGCTGATAATAGTGAATTGCGGAGCCATTCCGGAGGAACTCTTGGAGAGCGAACTCTTCGGACACATAAGAGGCTCCTTCACCGGAGCGGTGGCTACCAGGATGGGAAAGTTCGACGCCGCAAATGGCGGCACGATATTTCTGGATGAAATAGGGGACATGACTCTGAAGCTGCAGGTGAAAATTCTCAGGGTCTTGCAGGAACAGCGCTTCGATCCGGTGGGATCGACACAGACTCATCAGGTCGATGTCCGTATTATCGCAGCGACGAACAAAGACCTTGAGAAGTCCGTGAAAGAGGGAAAGTTCAGGGAGGATTTATACTACAGGCTCAACGTGATCCCGATTCACGTGCCTCCGCTCCGCGAACGTAAGGAAGATATACCGCTGCTGGTTCAGCATTTCGTAAACAAGAGCTGCAGCCTGTCCGGAAAGTGCGTAAGCGAAATTTCTCCAGAGGCGATGGGAGCCCTGGTCGAATACGACTGGCCCGGCAACGTGCGTGAGCTTGAAAATGTCGTGGAGAGGCTTGCCATCGTGAAGTCTCACGGACGGATCGAGCTCTCCGACCTTTCGCATAAGATAGTCGGATACAGCCCGGAAAATCGCGCTGTGCGTAAAAGTGGCGATTCGGAGCATAAAAACGAGTTCGATATTCCGGATGCAGGGCTTTCATTCAAGGACGCTGTCGAACAGTTTGAATCAAAGCTGATCGTCGGGGCTCTGAAAAGAACGGGCGGCAACAAGAACAAGGCCGCCGCGTTGTTGAAACTCAACAGGACCACGCTGGTCGAGAAAATAAAGAAGAAGAAGCTTGAAGTTGAACTCTGACTTCCTCCTACGGAGAATTTGAAAGATGCCGATGCACAGGATGAATCTCCTGATAGTGGATGACGATGACGCAATCGTCAAAATATTCGAGCGCATCTCACGCGATCGCAACTGGAGCTATGCGGTGGCAAGGAGCGGCGAGGAGGCCCTGGAGCGTCTGAGCTCTGGAATTTTTGAAGCGGCGGTGGTCGATATAAAGCTTCCGGGTTTCACCGGGCTTCAGTTTCTCGACTACGTAAAATCCAATCATCTGGGAACTGAGATAGTCATCATGACCGGGGTCGGGTCTGAAGAGATAGCCGTACAGGCTATGAAGAAGGGGGCTTACGATTACTTTACCAAGCCCTTCGACGACATCAACAGGGTCGTCATAGTCCTCGAGAAGGCGATGGAACGTTTTTCTTTCGTGAATAAGATAAGGTCTCTCGAGAGGAGGGGTGCTGATTCACCGTACTTCGAGGAGATGGTGGGCAAAAGTCGGAGTATGCACGAGATATTCGACATAATTAACAGCATAGCCCCGAGCGATTCCGCCGTCTTGATACAGGGCGAGAGCGGAACAGGGAAGGAGCTTGTCGCGCACGCGATCCATCTTCGTTCCAAGCGCAAGGATATGCCCTTTGTGGTGATAAATTGCGCTGCCATTCCGGGGCATCTTCTTGAAAGCGAACTCTTTGGCCATATCAAGGGTTCATTCACCGGAGCGATAGCCGACAAACCGGGACTACTGAAGACCGCTGAGGGCGGAACTGTTTTTCTCGATGAAATAGGGGAGATGCCCCCGTTGCTGCAGGTGAAACTCCTGAGGTTTCTGCAGGAGGGGGAAATACGGCCGGTAGGTTCCAACGATGTCGAGTACGTCGATGTCAGGCTCATAGTAGCCACCAATAGGGATTTGGGAAGGGCCGTGCGCGAAGGGGGCTTCAGAGAGGATCTCTATTACAGAATCAATGTGATAGGAATACACATGCCGCCGCTTCGTGACAGGCGGGATGACATCCCTCTGCTCGCTTATCATTTTCTCGACAAGTATGCCAAGCGCATGAAAAAGACGGTCAAGAGGATCTCTATAGACGCGCTTCACGCTCTGCAGTCGTATTCCTGGGTGGGCAACGTAAGGGAGCTCGAAAACGTCATCGAACGCGCCGTCGTCCTCGCGACCGACGAATCTATAACTACCCAGGATCTTCCCCCTAAGATCCTCGGCGAGGCATTCTATGCGCAGAATGATTTCGGCACATCTTCGGACCTCTATCAGTTGGCTTACAAGGAGGCGAAGAACAAGGCCCTGGAATCCTTCAACAGGGGGTACATAGCCTCGGTGCTGAAGAGGGCCGGCGGCAATATATCCTTCGCTGCGGACAAGGCAAAGATGGACAGATCCAATTTCAAGAAGCTGATAAAAAAATATTCCATACTCGTGGAAGAGTACAAAGAAGAGTTTAACAAGGAATGATATCGGAGGGGTTCAAGATGGATAAGTGCAGGGTGATGGTCATTCACGATGAGAGAAAGCTCTCTCCGGCTATCGAAAAGCTCTTTCGTGACACAAATTGGCGGACCGTTATGATCCCCACGCGAAAGACGGATTGGCAGGGGCAGGTCGACAGCGTGGATTGCGCTGTAATAGTATTTGAAAATCCGGATTCAAGCGGCGCCGCCAAGCTGGTCAAGGGGATCGTCGAACTCAACGACAATCTTCCGGTGGTGGTCCTCACCCGTTCCAAATCTCCGGAGAGCGCGGTCGGAGCGATGAAGGCCGGGGCCTACGATTATCTCTTCTACCCGGGCGACGTGGACAAGCTGCAAAACGTCGTTCAAAACGCCGTGAGGATGTATGACCTGACCAAGAGGGTCTATTTTCTTGAGAGCCAGTTCGGTATTGCGACCGGGCTTGGCGATATCATCGGGCAGAGTCCGCAGATGCAGGAAATATTCGGAATGATACGTATGGTTGCTAAGAGCAACGCTACGGTTCTCGTTACCGGAGCCAGCGGCACTGGCAAAGAGCTTGTCGCTCAGGCGATCCACAGGATGAGCGACCGCGGCGGAAAAAAGTTTCTGGATATCAATTGCGGTGCGATCCCAAGAGAACTTCTGGAAAACGAGCTCTTCGGTCACGAAAAGGGGGCATATACAGGGGCCGATAGGAGGTATTTAGGCAGCTGCGAGAGAGCCAATGGCGGCACTCTATTTCTGGATGAAATATGCGAGATGGATCCCCTTCTGCAGGTCAAGTTGCTGAGATTTCTTCAGGAACGGAGTTTTTCTCGTATCGGGGGGAACGAACAGATCACAGTCGATGTTAGGATAATCGCGGCCACGAACAGGGATATGGCGGAAGAGGTGAGATCGGGAAGATTCCGCGAGGATCTCTTCTACCGGCTGAACGTGGTGCCTATCAACATTCCGCCGCTCCGGGAAAGGCCGGAGGATATACCGATTTTGGCGAAGCACTTTCTCGACAAATATTCATCCAAAAATGAAAAGATATTCGTCGATTTCGCCCCCGCCGCCCTCGATGCCCTTATGAATTACGATTGGCCGGGCAACGTCAGGGAGCTCGAAAATGTGATAGAGAGGGTGGTCGTTCTAAACAACGACAGCAGGGTCAAGCTGGCCCATCTTCCCAAACAGTTTCACAGGGAGGAGAGTAAACCACACATTTCCAACTACCCGGAACCTTCCATGGCCCCACTTGACGGGCAGAAAATTCTACCATTGGAGCAGGTGGAGAAGTATGCTATAGAGACCGCCCTCAGGAGATGCTTGGGGAATGTGAGCGAGGCCGCCCGCAAATTGAAAATAGGGCAGGCAACTCTTTACAGGAAAATAAAGCAATACGAGCTGAAATGATTTCATCACAGTCTGCAAATGGAGGTTGATAAGATGAATATCGAAGTGAAGCAAAACGGCATGGTTCAGGTTCTACAGTGCGGCGGAAGCCTCGACGCTGACTCGGTCGCCGGTTTTAAAAAGGTAGCCTACGACCTGGTCAAGGGGGGATCCAAACAGTTCGTCATAGACTGCAGTTCCCTCAATTTTATAGATTCGATGGGGCTTGGGGTTCTCATATCCCTTTTAAGGAGGGTGCGCCAACAGCAGGGCGATGTCAAAGTGGCCGGGCTTAATGAGGATGTTAAGACGATCTTCGAGATTACCAGGCTTCACAGGCTTTTCGACGTGTGCAGCGATTCCGACGCTGCTGTCCGCAAGTTCGACGAGATGAAATGAGGTTTGTTTCCAATGCCGTTTTCATGCGAGCTGACAATACCGAGCGAAACTTCGAAGCTTGCTCCTTTACGCGAATGGCTGGCTTCAGTCCAAGGTCTCGTAGGCGAAGAGCTCTTCCCAAAGAGAGCCCTCTTCCCTTGCACCATCGCTTTGGTGGAGGCGGTGGACAACGCCATCTTTCATGCGCATGATGAAAATGGCGAGAAGCCAATAAGCATATCCCTCCGTTTGAACGGGAAGGGAATAACGATGGATATCGGCGACTGCGGATGCGGGATGAAAAATGTGGCTGCCGATATTCCGGATGAGATGTCCGATCGTGGCAGAGGGCTCTTTCTGATGAACCGGCTTATGACCAGGGTCGAAAGTTTAGTTATCGACGGAAATCACAGGATAAGGATGGAATACGAGATATGAATGAACATTCCAGTACGACATCGCTTGAGGCGGTTCACTCGTTGAGTGTGGCTATAGCAACCGCGGCTGATGCGGGTAAGATCTACGACCTGATTCTCGATGTCGTCGTGAAAACCCTTGGGGTCGAGCGCGCTTCGATAATGAGATACGATTCCTCGATCGGCGCACTGCGCATAGTAGCTGCAAGAGGGATCTCACCTGAAATAGTGAAAAACGCATTGGTAAAAGTTGGCGAGGGGATTTCCGGTAAGGTCTTCGTCAGCAACGAGCCGCTTCTTATCAAGGAGATCAAAGCAGAGGAGGCTGGGCCGGGCAAAGGGCAGTACCGGACGAAATCTCTGATATCCGCTCCGGTCACGTGCTTTCCCATGAAGGTAGGCAAAGATGCCTTTGGAGTCATAAATGTCACGGATCGCAGCGACGGCAGCCCTTTCACGGAGTCGGATTTGAAACTCCTCACCACCCTGGCGAATCAGGCCGCGGCCTATCTTCATATAGAGCAGCTCATGGAGGAACGCCAGGCCAACGAACGCCTGAAGCAGCAACTCGAGATAGCGAGGCAGATACAGTATAGGCTCGTACCCGTCGATTCTCCCAAAATAGAAGGGCTCGATGTGGCGGGGCGGCTCATCACCGCCGAAAGAGTCGGGGGAGATTATTACGATTGCTTCACAAATGATCCTAAAAAACCGTCCTTCGTCATAGCAGATGTGTCGGGGCATTCGGTCGGCGCCGCTCTTATCATGGCGGCCTTCCGCTCGGCCATGAGGGCACAGCGCGATTGGGAATTCAACTCTTCCGAGTTGATGCAGAAGATCAACACGATACTTTTTGAGGATCTCTTTCAGGCAGAGCAATTCATTTCGGCCACCTATCTTCAGTACATCAAATCGCGTCAGTTGATAGAATATACAAGCGCCGGCCATCCTCCGCCGATAGTGTGGCGAAACGCCGACGCAGCTTTCGAAGAACATGGCACCGGCGATCCTCTTCTGGGGATAGAACCCAAGGCGGTCTTTCACCAGAGGCAGGTCGTAGTGTCGAAGGGCGATGTCATAGTTCTTTACACGGACGGAATAACGGAGGCCGTGGACAAAAATGGGGAGCGCTTTGGCCACGATCGTCTGAAGGAGTGTCTGCGCGATGCGGTGGTCGGAAGCGCTCAACAGATAGTCGATGTCCTTGTTGAAACGGTTCAGGCCTTCATAGATCCGCTTCCAGCGAGAGACGATATAACAGCGTTGGTGATCAAGGTTGGCTGAGCTCAAAGCGAATTCTGACAGGAGATTACGATGTCCTACGAGGAAGCCTGCGAATTTTTAGAACTCTTGAGGCCCAAGGGATTTCACATGGATTTGGGGCCCATCACGGAGGGGTGCTCTTCGATGGGACAGCCGCAAAGCGAATATCCTTCCGTCCATATAGGCGGTACGAACGGGAAGGGGTCGACAGCGGCGTTCATGACGGAAATCCTCATGAAGAGCGGATATCGCGTTGGACTCTACACCTCTCCGCATCTGGTTAATGTCAGGGAGCGCATTCAGGTAAATCGAAAAGAAATATCCGAAGATGATTTTTCGAATGTCATCGGCATGATCAGAAACTCGCTGATGGATGAGCGCTCGCTCAGTTTTTTTGAAATGCTGACGTTGGCCGCGTTCGTTCATTTCAGGGAGTCGAAGGTGGAGATCGCGGTATTCGAAACCGGGCTCGGCGGGCGTCTTGATGCCACCAATGTCATTATCCCCAAGGTGTCGATTATCACCCCCATATCATTCGATCATACCGAACACATCGGAAGGACTCTGTCGGAAATTGCGAGGGAGAAAGCCGGAATAATCAAACGCGGCGTCCCTACGGTCACGGCTTATCAGCCTGCGGAAGTTATGAACGTCATCAAAAATGCCTGCGATGATATCGGCTCGCCTCTCTGCACGGCTTCTCCAGATGATGTGAAAGGCGAGCTCGGGCTCAAGGGCGAACATCAGAGGCAAAACGCATCATGTGCGGTGCAGGCTGCGGATATACTTGTCGAATACGGTTTTCACATAGACAACGTCGAAAAAGCGCTGCTCGAGACATCCTGGCCGGGAAGGCTGGAGGTCGTCTCGCAGTCGCCGATGGTGATCCTCGATGGCGCCCACAACGTAGCTGGCGCGGAGTCCCTCGCATGTTTTGTCAGAAGCAGCGTTCCAAAAAAGAAGGCCGTACTCATGTTGGGCGTTCTTGGCGACAAGGACTTCTCCGGGTTGATCCGCCCGTTGGCACCGCTTTTCAGCAGGATCATCTGTGTTCGGGCCCCTTCGGAGAGGGCCGCGTCACCAAAGGATCTCGCTGCCGCTGCCAGATCTTCCGGGGCGGATATCTCCATAGAGGATGGTGTCGTCGATGCCCTGAAAAAGACGATGAAAAAACTCGGGAAGGATGAGACTCTCATCGTCTCCGGTTCCCTGACGGTCGTAGGGGAGGCCAAGGCCTTCTTTAACAGGATCTCCTGATGGCAAAAAAGAGATTATATCTCATCGACGGTTCCAACTACTTATTTCGCGCCTTCTATGCGATTCCCAGACTGACCAATTCCAAAGGTTTTCCGACGAACGCCCTCCACGGCTTTGCGAAGATGCTCCTCAAGCTTCAGAAGGAGGGCAAGCCGGAATACATGGCGGTTTGCTTCG
Organism: Myxococcales bacterium; assembly: GCA_012513515.1. Taxonomy (NCBI): domain Bacteria; kingdom Pseudomonadati; phylum Myxococcota; class Myxococcia; order Myxococcales; species Myxococcales bacterium. The sequence goes on from JAAZCA010000018.1 coordinate 9,216, forward strand.
ATCGTCCGGAGCCAACCTTTCGGGACGGGATTTTTGAAAATTACAAGGCCAACAGACAGGCTCCGCCCGAGGATCTCGAAAAACAGTTTCCATATATGCGCCCGCTTGTCGAGGCACTTGGGCTTAAAGGGGTCGATCTCCCGGGGTACGAGGCCGATGATATCATCGGAACGCTGGCGAAAAAGTATGCCTCCGATGATACCGAGGTTGTAATAGTCTCCGGCGATAAGGATATGATGCAGCTGATAGGTCCAAATGTCATCATGTACGACGGCATGAAGGATAAATGGGTTGGCGACAAAGAGGTGATTGAAAAATTTGGCGTTGCTCCGGAAGGTGTGGTTGAAGTTCTCGGTCTGGCGGGGGACTCATCCGACAATGTTCCCGGGATATCCGGGGTTGGTCCGAAAACTGCTTCCAAACTGATACGGGAATACGGCAGCATAGAAAAGGTCATCAAGAATGCGGAAAGGATCGGTGGCAGCCTCGGCAAAAAACTTCTGGATGGTGCGGAGCTGGCCCGTATTTCATTGAGCCTAGTTAGGATAGCTACCGATGCCCCGCTCGATATACAACTCAAGGATCTCGTCCCTAAAAGGATGGGGGGGGAGCAAGCCGTCGCGTTTTTTAAAGAGTTAGAATTTTCAGGGCTTCTGACTGAACTCGGAGAAAATACATTTGAATCCACAATATCCTTCGAGAAATACTTCACAGTTACAGAAGAAAAAGCTTTGATAAAGCTATGTAACAGCTTAAAAAATAAAGAATATTTATCCATAGACCTCGAGACTACCTCCCTTGATCCGATCGACGCCAAGATCGTGGGGTTCTCCCTCTCCTGGGAGGCCGGTGAGGCTGCCTATCTTCCCATCGGACATCTTCCTTCAGCTCCTTCCAACCTCTGCGATCAAGGGCCTCTCTTTGAAATTTCGGACCCTCCGGCACAGCTGACCATCGAGGAGATAAAAAGGCATCTGGGGCCGCTTCTTGCCGAGCCTTCTCTCCCCCTGATCGGCCAGAATCTGAACTATGATCTTACCGTATTGAAGCAGCACGGTTTTCAATATGCCGGGGTGCACTTTGATACGATGATAGCCTCATATCTGATAGATCCCCTCGGGGAGCATGACCTGGATTCGCTTGCCGAAAAATATCTCGAGCACAGGATGATCCGATATGAGGATGTCGTAGGGAAGGGTAAATCTGAGATCTGCTTTTCAAGAGTTCCGATAGATTCGGCGCGCGACTATGCCTGCGAGGATGCCGATGTGGCTCTGCGCCTTTTTCACATATTCAGAAAAGAGATAAAGGAAAAATGCCGCGACCTCTTCAATAAGATAGAGATGCCGTTGATCGATCCCCTTGTGGACATGCAGATAGCGGGGGTGAAGGTGGATTCCGGAAAGCTTGCCCGGATAGGGGCCGATTTCGCGAATAAGCTGGGATCTCTGGAGAAGAAAATTTTTGAGCTTGCGGGCGAGGAGTTCAACGTCAATTCTACGAAGCAGCTTGGCGTCATACTGTTTGAAAAGCTCTCCCTCAAAGGGGGCAAAAAAACGAAAACCGGTTATTCCACGAGCCAGGAGATTCTGGAGGAGCTTTCATCGCAGCATGAACTTCCTGGCAAGGTTCTAGAATACAGGACTCTTTCGAAATTGAAATCCACCTACGTCGATGCGTTGCCCCAGCTCATATACAAGCGCAGCGGAAGGATTCACACCTCTTTCAATCAGGCCAGAACGGCGACAGGGAGGCTCTCTTCTTCGGATCCGAATCTTCAGAATATACCGGTGCGCGGGGAAGAGGGAAGGCGAATTCGCGAGGCTTTTGTAGCTGAAAAGGGTTTCAAACTCCTCTCGGCGGATTATTCCCAGATAGAGTTGCGCGTTTTGGCCCACATGTCCGGCGACGAAAACCTTCTGCAGGCCTTCGCGGAGGGGCTCGATGTACACGCCATAACGGCCTCCGGAATTTTTGGGGTGCGCGTGAGGGATGTCACAAGGGAGCAGCGCACGGTCGGCAAGACGGTCAACTTCGCTACGATATACGGTCAGGGGGCCTTCGGGCTTTCAAAACAGCTTGGGATTTCTGCGGGTGAGGCGGCGAGTTATATAGAAAATTATTTCAAGAAGTATCCTGCCGTAGCCAAATATCGCGAACTCGTTTTATACGAGGCGAAAAACAGGGGATACGTCGAGACCCTATTTGGAAGAAGGCGTCCGGTAGGGGAGCTTTCAAGCCAGAACAGGATGGCGGTGCAGATCGCCGAGCGTGTTGCCTTCAATACGGTTTTTCAGGGGACTGCCGCCGATATAATCAAGATAGCCATGATAGATATACATGCCGGGATAGGCGATATTTCCAAAGGGGCGAAGATGATAGTCCAGGTTCATGACGAACTCCTCTTTGAGGTCCCTGATGGAGATTGTGAGGTTTTGAAGAGCTTCGTAGTTTCGAAGATGGAGGGGGCGGCGCAACTCAAAGTTCCGCTTGTGGTCGATGTTGGAATAGCCGATAACTGGGCCGAAGCCCACTGATTAATCTGGGGAGGAAATATGTCTGAGAAAATTATGCTGCTTCCGGTGGATATGGCAAAAGAGTTCATGAACGACGTTCTTGTCGGCATGGGCGTTCCGAAGGAGGACGCGCTCATCTGTCGGGACGTCCTTATAGCTTCGGATCTCAAAGGGATCGATTCGCACGGCATCGGCAGGCTCAAGATGTATTATGACAGAATAAAACTCGGCGTGCAGAAACCCGTAACAGAGTTAGAGATCGTAAAAGATACCGAGACGACTGCCGTGGTCGACGGGCATCATGGCATGGGGCATGTTATCGGGTTCAGGTCAATGCGCATTGCGATCGATAAGGCGAAAAAATTCGGACTCGGCGCGGTGGCCGTTAGAAATTCCACGCACTACGGAATAGCCGGATACTATCCCGAAATGGCCGTGAAGGAAAATATGGCGGGATTCACATTCACCAATGCCAGACCATCCATCGCGCCTACATTTGGAGTGGAACCGCTGCTCGGCACGAATCCTCTTACCTTCGGAGCTCCCACTGATGAGCCTTTCCCGTTCGTGATCGACTGCGCCACATCGATAACTCAGCGTGGGAAGCTGGAGCTCTACGATCGTCAGGAGAAGGAGACCCCAGTCGGACTTGCGATCAACAACCTCGGGCAATCCCTTACCGATACGAAAAAGCTGCTCTCGGCGCTAACGAAGGGGGATGCCGCGCTTCTTCCGATAGGTGGAGAGAGCGAACTCTATGGCGGGCATAAGGGATATGGTTGGGCGGTGATGGTCGAGATTCTCTCTGCGGCGCTACAGGATGGTGCCTATTTGAAGGGGCTCCTCGGTGAAGATGAATCGGGCAAGCCTGCTCCGTACAGACTCGGCCACTTCTTTCTCGCTATAGATATCGAGCATTTCATCCCGATATCTATCTTCAAGAAGATCGCTGGAAATATCGTAAGGACTCTCAGGAATTCACAGAAGGTTCCAGGTGCCGGGAGGATCTACACCGCAGGGGAGAAGGAATACGAGTCGGAGCGGCTCAGGGGGAAAGAGGGAATCCCGATAAACAACAATTTGAGAAAAAATCTTATCACTATGCGCGACGAGCTGGGCCTGGCGAAGTATCAAACGAGCTTTTAGGAGGTGTGGCTACCCGCTGCATCCGGCGCTTATTATTTTGTCCGCCAGTTCCGCGAAGCCTTTTCCCGATTTCGATTTCGTTATGAACTTGGGCATCGATTTTATCCTGTTTGCAAAGTCCATCACGTTTGCAACTCCTACGCTCAGGTCGAAGAAATCGAACATCGGTTCGTCGTTGGGAGAGTCACCGCAGAAAGTGAATAGGCTGTTTTTCTTTTCGACATCTATCCCGAGTTCGTTTTTTGCGAATATCTTGGCTGTGGTGAGTTTATTGTAATCGCCGAACCATCCATTGATGTGGATCGAGCTGATCTTGGTCGTGGCTCCGTGCCGCTTGAATATTTCCTCGACCTTTTCGATATCGGCATCGGAGAGCCTGGGGACGTCCTCGCAGAAATCTATGGCGAGCTCAAATTCCCGATAATCCTGGTCGCTGGATATCCCCGCAGATGGGACCTCGGAGAGAACTTCAGCGCGTATCTTTTCCAAACCCTGCTTGAATTCCCCACGCCGGGATTTGTCCGCTGTGTAGTACTTCTGCATTCTGCCTTCCTTCATCATGAAGTAAAAGGCGCCGTTTTCACCGACTATAGCCTCGACGGGCCACATCCGAGCTATATGATCACACCATCCGGCGGGGCGCCCGGTTATGGGGACGATGACTTTTCCTGCCTCCTTCAGTTTCCACATCGCCGCGTAGGCCTCGGGTCTTATTTTACCCTCGCTGGAAAGGGTGTCATCTATGTCGAAAAAGATGACCCGTATATTCTCCGCCTGCAGTTCTGAAATATCTTTTGGCATAATTGAGTTTTCCTTTCAAAGACGGGCGATATCAATTAGATTGGCGCAAGTCAAACCGGGAAGTGAAGACGGAGGAGGCGCAATTATACCGAAGGGCCCCTGAAGAGATCATCTCTATATGCTTCGACATTACTATAGGAATCTCTGAAAAGCTAGCGGCAACAATAACTTCGACCATGGACAATTGACCATCGACCAAAACATCAAGAAGCTAGAATCTAGAAGTGAGAAGCAATATTTTTACAGGCGAGATTTTTCTAGCTTCTAGCCTCTCGCTTCTAGCTTCTGTTTTTCCCAGTCACGGTTGTTACGGGGATGACAATCGCATAGTTTTTAGAGGTGCCCTGAATTTGCTGATTTTTAAGAGGTTACTTATAGAAGGATGAGCTGCGAAAACAGTACACGTCAACCATTGATCTGAAATTGCATCAGCGTATCGCCTATTTGTATCTCATCCCCGTTGGAAAGGACGTGTTCACTGACGCGCTCTCCATTGACGAAGGTTCCGTTCGAACTGTTCAAATCCTCGACGACGAACTCGTTTCCGTGCTGCTGTATTTGGGCGTGCTGTCTGCTGCATTTTGAATCGCGCAGAGTCACGGTGTTTGATTCGGCGCGGCCGAAGGAGACAATACCCTTCAGGGGGTAGGCTGTCCCCGACATCTCCCCGCTGATTACAAGTATCCTCGGGTGTGGCGATCTTCCCCCGATGATCTCCTCGATGGGGGCTTTTATCGTGCTGCTCTCCTCTGTTTGATCCGGTTCTCTGGATTCGGGTTCCGAAGATTCGGCCGAGAAGTAGTCATCCTGCGGTTCCTCGGAAAGAAGCAGGTTGACTGCGTCGGTTTCGCGGTCGAGCTCGGTGGATGGACTCGTGGTGTCCGCTTCTCTTATCGCAGATATCATGGGGTCTTCCGAAAACTCGGAGATCTCCTCTTCGGGGTGGCTTTCCTCCTGCTTTACGAAGAGCCCATCGTCGTCCTCGAATATCGATTGATATCTGCTGATATTACTCTCCACTGCTGCGAGGACCGTCTCGAACTTACGAATCTTTTCCTGTTCTGCCTTGGAGGCTTCCCTAAATTCGTTCTCGGCGAATTCTCCCAGCGTGTTACGGAAATTGACCTCTTCGAGCTTATGCTTATGTTCGGCGAGTTGACCGTTGATTTTGGAGCGGGTGCTTTCGAGTATGCTGAGTTCTTTGTCGATCTCCTCTTTTTTTTCAAGGAGCGAGTCGGTGGAGCTGGCGAGCCTCTCTTCATAATCTTTTCTGACTCGCTCATAAACTTTTTCGGTTACCTGACCCTTGTGTTCCTCTATTCTTCTGAGGCGGTCTTTGATGACGCGCCATTCTTCCATAGCGTGCGTCGCCGCCTCGACCAGCGCGTGGTTGATTGGAAATTCAAGTTCTATAGGCTTCTCCGCCGTCATTTTGATCTCCTGTGCATTTTTGGGTTTCCGACAGCGGGCGATAATATGGAAGAGGGGGAGGACGGTCAATATTTCTTTTGCCGTCCGATGGCCAATTGAATCTTAAAATTTGCAAGCTCTCATCGCTGCGTAGTCCAGCCTCTTTCCGAATATCTGATCCTCGCTATTTCCAGCGCCCTTGACAGCTCCTCGGGGAGATAGTCTCCCCTGCGCCATTTTTTACCCTTTGTGAAGGCGTGAAAGAGGGCTTGTCCGAGCTCTCCTCTGCTTATGCGAGGATTTTGCTCTTTGACGGAGGAGACCCTTTTCATGACGCTTTTTACGAGTTTGTCGCGCATTTTTTCGTCGGGGACCCTCAGCAGTGAGAACATCTTCTCAACATCTACGCTGTAGAGAATCGTGCCGTGCTGCAGGAGGACGCCTTTCTTTCTGGTCTGCGCGCTGCCAGAGAGCTTCCGTTCGTTGATGACGACGTCGTTGATGGGGCTGAAGCGGGCAGCTATTCCAATGCTGGTAAGGGCCTCCACGATATGCCCACAGATGACTTCGTAGCTTGCAGCTATCTCGCTGGGGTAGATTTGTTCGGGTGCTATGAGGGAGTAGGTGATTTCGCCCTTCCTGTCGTGATAAACCGCTCCCCCTCCTGTAATCCTTCTGACGATCTCTGTTCCGGAGGAGCGGCATGCCTCTTCATTCACCTCATTTTCATACCCCTGAAAATAGCCTATGCTTACAGCGGAGGGGTTCCAGGAGTAGAATCGTATAGTCGGATCAGCCCCCAGGCGAACCCTCTCCATAATAGCCTCGTCCAGCGCCATATTCATGGCGGCGCAAAAATCTTTTTCAGGGATTATTCTCCACATGCCATACTCACTACGGTTACGATATCTTGAGTCGAGGCTCCGATGAGTTGTGATTCCGAAAGTTCAAGCGAGAGCGCCTCAACGCATGCTTTGGAATCCAGGGGTATGGGTCGTCCGGCGAAGAGTTTCTCAATTTTCGAAATATCTTCCTCCGGGTGCAGGAAGAAGTCGCCGGTTATCATGGCGTCCTTTATCTTTCCATCTTCTACGCAGACTTTCGCGCGCAGCATCTTTCCGCCATGGACCTTGTAAATCGTCTCAGCCATAAAACTCCTTATAGATCTGGCGACTTTATTGAAAGAAGTTGCTTTTTAGCAAGCTGAAAGAAGTTCTTTTCGTTGCATGTGCCGCCGAATTATCATATTTCTGAGGCCTGCCATTCAGGAATTTTGGGAGGAGGGATTATGGAAATAGCCAAATTCATAGATCACACGCTGCTAAAGCAGGAAGCCATCCCCGCCGATATAGAAAAACTGTGCAAGGAGGCGATCTCGAACAGATTTGCCGCTGTATGCGTCAATCCTGTCTATGTTCCGCTTGCGGCCAAGCTGCTGGGCGGGAGCGGGGTGGAGGTGGCTACGGTAGTGGGTTTCCCTCTCGGCGCTAACACTTCTCGCACTAAAGTCCAGGAGACCGAGGAAGCGCTTGTCAACGGTGCAACCGAGATCGACATGGTCATGGCCATAGGCCTCTATAAGGCCGGGAGCTTTGCGGAGGTGAGGAAGGATATAGAGATGGTGGTCCGGGCCGCTGCAGGCCGCACTGTGAAGGTCATCTTAGAGAGCTGTCTGCTTACCGAGAAGGAAATTGAGGATGCGAGCATCATCTCCGCCGACGCCGGAGCCGCCTACGTCAAGACTTCCACCGGCTTTTCAACCGGCGGAGCCACCGTCGAAGCGGTAGCCGCGATGAAGAGGGCGGTCGGCGATAGGTGTAAGATAAAGGCCAGCGGAGGAATCAGGACGCGCGATGTTGCTCTGCTTATGATAGATGCCGGCGCATCGAGGATAGGGACATCCTCGGGTGTGGCTATAGTGAATCCATAGCGCGTAGAAGCCATTTTCAAAACGGAGGGATTGTGCAGATAGAATCATTTTTTGACTGTGTTGAAGAGTCTGCCCGGTGGATACAGAAGAAGATATCAACTTCGCCGTCGGCTGCCGTCGTTCTCTCTGGAGGGCTCGAGAAATTTTTGAACTCCATGACGGATCAAACGGCGATACCCTATAAAGAGATTCCGAATTTTCCGACTCCCCGTGCTGAGGGGCATGCGGGGAGGCTGGTATTCGGTAAATTCCAAGGGAATCCAGTAGCCGTAATGCAGGGGCGTTTTCATTATTATGAGGGGCATCCTCCTCACGTCATAGTTTTTCCGTATTTCGTACTGGAGAAATTGGGAGTGCGATTTCTAATCACCACTAATGCGGTGGGGGGGATTCGTCGCGATCTGAAGCCCGGCGATATCATGGTTGTAAATGACCACATCAATTTTATGGGGATGAATCCTTTGATAGGGATAGCGACCCAGAGGAAGAGCGATCAGTTTACGGACATGACGCGCGCTTATGATCCTGAGTTGAGGGAGCTGGCTCATAAAGTCGCCAGCGAGATGAAGCTGGACCTGAAGGAAGGGGTTTATCTTGCGACATCGGGTCCCAACTATGAGACCAAGGCGGAGATCGGCGCATTTCGCCAGCTGGGGGCCGACGCGGTAGGGATGTCCACCGTTCCTTCGGTCATAGCTGCAAACTTTCTAAAGATGCGCGTGCTGACCCTGTCGTGCATAGCCAACCCCGCTGCTGACCTGCATCCTGGTGAGATGAATCACAAGGAAGTGCTCGCCGCCATGAACGAGCTCGCTCCGAAGGCGGTGGATTTGATTCGAGGAGTGCTCGGAGATATCTTCGAAAAAAATGTTTAGCCTTCCGCCGGCGTTACTGTGATCGAAGCTGTTCCTTCCACTTCCATGCTTCCAACCGGAGGATCTCCGATGGTCTCTTTGGGGATTACCAGCGGAGTCGTGGTTTCATCGTCGCTCAAATTTACAACTATGGATCGTATCGGAGGGCGGGCCTTTGAGAGCGCCTTTTCAAACCATCTTTCAGGCGGCCCCGAGGTTTCAAAGCGCGCCCCTGGGGCGTCGTGGAAGGTGCAGTTGGATTGCCAGTTTTCGCTTATTCCCTGCTTGAACTGAATTCTTATGTCCCCCTTTTCCTCGCTATCCTTGCGGAACGTGAGTTCAAATGGAACCTTCGGAATTGTTATGTTTAGGGCGCATTCGCCCGTGGGCCATTTTGCGAGATAGCCATCGACTTCAGCGTCTATATCCAGATCCCCCTTTATCACAGAGGTGCTGGCGTTGGCATTTCCGCTGAGCTCCCATCTGTAGCGTACCGTGAAGGAGTCCGGGGAGTTGTCGAAGACGTAATTCATGACCACCATTCCGGATATGCTCACCTTTCGCCTGTCATCTCCTTCACCGGCTGCACCGCCTTCAATGCGAGGAATCTCCTGGGGGAGTTCATCCTGATATTGCTCATCCTCATCCTGAAGCTCTTGGTCCGCGTCGCTGGGAAGGAGTTCCTTGTCTATCACCCCTTCAAGCATCGTGTCTGCATTCTGTGCGATTGCTGATGAGGCGCAGACCATGCAGAGGAGGGATGCGAACAGGATGTAGATGTATAGGATACGCTTACGCATGACGGGCGATTCTAAGTTAATTCACAAATTCCTCAAGATATTTCGATTTGAAACCCTCTGGATTTTTAAAACGGTGGTTGAAAAAGTACTTTCACACTGATTTGAGTTGCATATCCTCGAGCAGTTGGGATATATATCGGCTCCCTCTTTGATGGGCAAATAAGCTTTAAATATCAAGCAGTTGGAGCTATAAAGGCTTCGACGCGGAGGTCTTTCGATGATAGAACGTTATTCCAGGCCGCAAATGGCAAAAATCTGGAGTGATGAGAGCAGATTCAGGAAATGGCTCAAGATTGAAATAGCGGTCTGCGAAGCGTGGGGAGCACTTGGAAAGATACCTAAAGAATCTATTCAAACAATAAAGTCTAAAGCCTCGTATGATATATCAAAAATAGCCGAGATTGAGGAGGAGGTTAAACACGACGTAATAGCCTTCCTAACCTCGCTCGCAGACTCTGTGGGCCCTGACTCCAGATTCATCCACATGGGGATGACCTCCTCCGATCTGCTTGATACCTCCTTCGCGCTCCAGCTCAAAGAGGCCGGGGAGATCATAGTGAAGGATCTCGAAGCGCTGATTGAGCTTTTCAAAAAGCGTGCTTATGAATTCAAGGATACACCGATGATAGGGCGGTCGCACGGGATACACGCCGAGCCTACCTCATTCGGTTTGAAGCTGGCCCTTTGGTACGAGGAGTTCAAAAGACAGCTCGTCAGAATGAAGAGGGCGCTTGCCGATGTTTCAGTGGGGAAAATTTCTGGAGCCGTCGGAACTTTTGCGCACATCGATCCTGAAATTGAAGAAAAGGTGTGTGAATCGTTGGGCCTTTCCCCTGAACCGGTTTCCACTCAGGTGGTTCAAAGAGACAGGCATGCTCACTTTTTTTCGGTTCTTGCGGGAATAGCATCCTCGATCGAAAAGGTTGCGGTAGAGATACGTCACCTTCAGCGCAGTGAGCTCTTCGAGGCTGCCGAACCATTCGGCAGGGGGCAGAAGGGTTCCAGCGCGATGCCCCACAAGAGGAATCCCATACTCTGTGAAAACCTGACGGGGCTCGCTCGTATCGTCAGGTCGAATTCGATAGCGGCTTTGGAAAATGTTGCTCTCTGGCATGAGCGTGATATATCCCATTCCTCGGTTGAGAGGGTGATTGCGCCGGACTCTACAATCCTGACAGATTTCATGCTCGCGAGGCTTCACGGCGTTATAGAGGGGCTGGATGTATTTCCAGAAAGAATGTTGGCGAACCTCGAGAGCTCGCTCGGTCTTTATGCCTCCCAGGATGTGATGCTCAAGCTGATCGAGAAAGGAATGAGCAGGGAGGAAGCTTATAAGATAGTGCAGGGAGATGCGATGAAATCCTGGAATGACAGGAGGCCCTTCATCGATGTTCTGCTCGATGACGAAAAAGTCAGCGGACTCATAAAAAAGAAGGATCTCTCAGGGCTTTTCGATATTGGAAATCACCTGAAGCATGTCGATTTTATATTCAACAGGGTTTTTGGAAAATAAACCGCACGCCCGCGATTCAGCCGGCTGCATGGAAGGAGATTTACGATGCTAGCGAAGGTTTACGTCACGCTTAAAAAGGGAGTTCATGATCCTCAGGGCGAGGCCGTTCACAGGACGCTCGAGTCTATGGGATATAAGGGGGTCAGCGGAGTGAGGATAGGCAAGTATATAGAGGTGAAACTGGCCAATTCGCAGAGGGAAGAGGCAGAGGCTAAACTTGCGGAGATGTGCGAGAAGCTCTTGGCCAATACTGTGATAGAGAGCTACCGAATAGAGATTGTCGAGTGAAACAGGAGAGGAGCTGATTGTGAATTTTGGTATAATTGTTTTTCCAGGAAGCAACTGCGACGACGACTGCTATCACGTGATCAAACATCTGCTCGGTCATGACGCAAAGTTCGTGTGGCACAAGGAGACTGATCTAAGCGGCTATGACTGCATAATCCTTCCAGGCGGCTTTTCTTACGGCGACTATTTGAGGTCGGGAGCGATGGCGGCATGTTCTCCTGTTATGAACAGCATCAGGGAGTTTGCCGACAAGGGCGGCCTTGTGATGGGGATATGCAACGGCTTTCAAGTACTTCAGGAAGCTTCTCTGTTGCCCGGCGCCCTGATGAGGAATGCCTCGCTTAAGTTCGTATGCAAAGAGATCCACGTGAGGGTGGAAAGAAACGATCTGCCATTTACGAATTCCTGTGCGATAGGAGATGTTCTTAAAATTCCGATTGCCCACATGGACGGCAATTTTACGGCGGACAAAAAACTTATGCAGCGCCTGGAGGATAAGGGGCAAATTCTTTTCAGGTATTGCTCTCCAGATGGAAAGGTCGGGGGCGATGCGAACCCAAACGGATCCGAAGGGTCGGTGGCCGGGGTGATAAATGAAAAGGGCAACGTCTGTGGCCTCATGCCGCATCCGGAACGTTGCAGCGAATCGATCCTTGGCAATTCCGATGGCATTAAACTTTTCAAATCGATGCTGGCTGCGCTCGAGAGAGGGGGCGCGAGATGAAAAATGAACCGATAATTACACCTGAAGTCGTAGCTGAACACGGTCTGAAGCCGGACGAATACAAGCGAGTCCAGGAAGTTCTGGGGCGCGATCCAAATTACACCGAGCTGGGAATATTTTCGGTGATGTGGTCGGAGCATTGCTCCTATAAGAGCTCTAAAGTTTATCTGAAAACCCTTCCGACTGAGGGGCCTCAGGTTTTGCAGGGGCCGGGAGAAAACGCCGGAGTGGTTGACATAGGCGATGGCCAGGCAGCCTGCTTCAAGATGGAAAGCCACAATCATCCTTCGTTCATAGAGCCTTACCAGGGTGCTGCCACTGGCGTCGGTGGAATTCTTCGAGATATCTTCACGATGGGAGCCAGGCCGATAGCCAACATGAACAGCTTGCGCTTTGGGAAGGCATCCCATCCCAGGACACCGTACCTGGTGAGGGGGGTCGTGGCGGGGATCGGCGGTTATGGAAATACAATGGGAATCCCAACGGTCGGCGGTGAGGTTGCCTTTGACGAATGCTACGACGGGAATATTCTGGTGAACGCATTTACACTGGGCATCATGGATTCGGAGAAAATTTTTCTGGGCAAGGCCAGCGGTGTGGGCAATCCCGTGATCTACGTCGGTTCCAAGACCGGAAGGGATGGCATCCACGGCGCGACGATGGCGTCCGATGTATTTGGCGAAGGGCAGGAAGAGCGTCGTCCCACAGTTCAGGTAGGTGACCCATTCACCGAAAAACTCCTCCTCGAGGCATGTCTCGAGCTGATGAAAACAGACGCGATAGTTGGAATTCAGGATATGGGCGCAGCGGGGCTCACCTGTTCTTCCTTTGAGATGGCCGACAGGGCTGGCTCCGGTATGGATCTTGATCTCGACCGGGTCCCACAGCGCGAGGAAGGGATGAGCGCATACGAGCTCATGCTTTCGGAGTCGCAGGAAAGGATGCTGATAGTTGCAAAACAGGGGCGCGAGTCGGATGTCCGCGAGATATTTGAGAAGTGGGGGCTCGATGTCGCAGTGATCGGAAAAGTTACCGACAGCGGTCATGTTCGCATACATCATGGCGGAAAAATAGTAGCTGAAATCCCGGTGGCCCCGATAGTTCATCAGGCTCCTCTCTATGAGCGGCCGGTGCAGGAGCCCCCCTGGCAAAAAGAGGTCCAAAAGCTGGATCCTGCCTCTGTGCCAGTTCCTTCTGACATGAACGAAGTTCTCGCCAAGTTGATTGCTTCACCGAATCTCTGCTGCAGGAAATGGGTTTGGGAACAGTACGATCATATGGTGAGGACGAACTCGGTGGTTATCCCTGGTTCGGATGCGGCGGTAGTTAGGATAAAAGGAACGAAAAAGGCCATCGCCATTTCAACCGATTGCAACAGCAGGTATTGTTATCTTGATCCCTATATGGGGACGGTTCTAGCGGTGGCCGAATCAGCAAGAAATCTTTCCTGTGCCGGAGCTGTTCCTCTGGCCATTACAAACTGCCTCAACTTCGGCAATCCTGAAAATCCCCACATCATGTGGCAGTTCAGGCAGGCGATCGCCGGGCTTACCGATGCCTGCAAGCAGTTCGGCACTCCGATAACCGGAGGCAACGTGAGCTTCTACAACGAGACGAAGGAACAGGCAATCTATCCGACTCCAACCATAGGGATGGTGGGGCTTATAGACGACGTCGATCGTCACTGTACGCAGTGGTGGAAAGACGATGGCGATATCATAATCCTGCTAGGCAGAAACACCGACGACCTCGGAGGAAGCGAATACCTGAAGGCCATCCACGATCGAGTCGCTGGTAGGACTCCGCTCCTGGATTTCGACAAGGAGAAGGCTGTCCAAAATGCCTGCAGAACCGGGATACGCAGGGGGCTCGTAAAATCGGCCCACGATATTTCGGAGGGCGGTCTGGCGGTGGCTCTGGCGGAATCTTCGATCAGCAGGCCCGATGGGATGATAGGCGCAAAGGTGCAAATAGAGGGAGATATGCGCATCGATGCGCTTCTCTTCGGAGAGGCGGCGTCGCGCATCGTACTTTCAGTCGATCCATCAAATGCCGACCAGGTTATATCCATCGCTAGGGAACTTGGTGCCGCAGCGGTGAAAATCGGAGTGGTGGGTGGAGCCAAACTGGAGATCAACGATTGCATATCATCCGATCTCGGCAGCCTCTATCAGGCTTGGTGTGCGACGATTCCGGCGATAGTCGGGGAAAAGATTTGAATCGATGTGCGGCATAGTCGGTATTCATAATCATGCTGAGGCGGCGAACCTGGCCTATCTGGGGCTTTATGCCTTGCAGCATCGCGGTCAGGAGAGCGCAGGGATCGTGACCTCGGATGGAAACCGCTTTTACCAGCATCGCGAGATGGGGCTGGTGGCGGATATATTCGACCAAAAGAACCTTAAAAAACTCATCGGCAAAAATGCTATCGGCCATGTCAGGTATTCTACCTCGGGCCCTTCTTCTATTGAGAACGCTCAGCCTTTCATAATAAAGAGCCGTGGCGAGAGTATGGCCATCGCCCACAACGGAAATCTCACCAACGCGCTTTGCGAGCGATCGCGCCTTGAGGAAGAGGGAGCGATATTCCAATCGAGCATGGACAGCGAAGTTATCATGCACCTGATCGCCAGAGAGCGGGGCGGCTCCGTAGTTGAAAGGATCGCGAGAGCTCTTGCAAAGGTAGAAGGGGCGTACTCGCTGGTATTTCTGCTCAACGGAATGATGATAGCTGCGAGGGATCCGAAGGGTTTTCGGCCACTCTCGATCGGCAGGTTCGACGATGCCTATGTGGTCGTCTCCGAGAGCTGTGCGCTTGACTTAATAAACGCATCGTTCATTCGTCCGGTGGAACCTGGCGAAATCGTAGTTTTCAAGAACGGTGAGATGCAGAGCTTTCGGGTCCCTGCCAGCGACGGGGGCAAGTGCGCTCAGTGCATATTCGAGTATATATACTTTGCGCGGCCCGACAGCCATGTCTTCTACAGGGATGTCTATCCGATCAGGGTCGGATTCGGGAAAATGCTTGCAAAAGAACACAGGGTCGATGCGGATGTCGTGATACCAATTCCCGATTCCGGAGTCCCGGCAGCGATAGGATATTCGCACGAGTCGGGCATCCCATTCGAAATGGGTTTGATCAGAAATCACTACGTCGGCAGAACGTTCATCGAACCCAAAAGCGAGATCCGGCATTTTGGCGTCAAGATCAAGCTCAACACTGTGCGCGAAGTTTTGGAAGGGAAGCGGGTTGTCGTGGTCGATGATTCCATCGTGCGCGGCACAACGTGCATGAAGATAGTGCGCATGCTCAGAAAAGCCGGGGCTAAAGAAGTTCATATGCGGATTTCCAGTCCTCCCACTTCGTGGCCGTGTTTTTATGGAATAGATACGCCCACGCGCGACGAGCTGATTTCGTCCAAGAAATCCATTGAAGAGATCCGTGAGTTCATCGGCGCTGATACTCTGGGATATCTTTCTCAGGAGGGTTTATACTGGTTTCAAAAAAAGGAAGATCGTGAATGGTTCTGCGATGCATGTTTTACCGGCGATTATCCGGTGAATCTGGCAGACAATCCTCATGTGATGGAAGAGGCACAAAAATTCCGTAAAAAACCCCGCGGTAGCTGACGATGTTTTTGAGTTTTACTTTCCGGGCAGGCCGTATTTTTCCAGAAGCGCGTTCAGCTCCTCGGTTGAAATATCTAGAAGGGAAAGAGCCGCTTCGCGCACGCTTCTGCCAGTCCTGTGCGCTTCTCGCGATACTTCGGCCGCTTTTGCGTAGCCTATTTTGGGAACGAGAGCCGTTGCCAGCGCCAAGCTCATCTGGATATTTCTGGCGCAGTTTTCTTCATGCGCTGCTATTCCATCAATGCACTTAGACGCCAATATCGTGCAGGCGTTCGAAATTATTTCTATCGATTCAAGCAAGTTCGAGGATATGAGTGGAAGCTGTGTGTTGAGTTCCAGGTGGCCTCCTTTGCATCCCATCGCCACCGCCATATCGTTGGCTATGACCTGAGCGGCGACCTGAACGACCATCTCGGGAATAACCGGGTTGACCTTGCCTGGCATTATTGAAGATCCGGGCTGCAGGGCTGGCAGCTCAATTTCGGCGAGCCCGTTTCTAGGTCCTGAAGCAAGAAGTCTGATATCTTCAGCTATTTTTGTCAGCGATACGGCAAGGGTTCTCAGTGAGCCGCTTACTCGCAGCGCCGCCCCATGAGAGGATATAGCCTCGAAGAAATTTTTGGCCGGAACGAATTTTATGGAATAGTGCGCCGACAGTTTCTCGCAGACCTTCTTTGCAAAGAGCGGATGCGTATTGATTGCGGTGCCCACGGCTGTGCCGCCTATCGCAAGTTCAAATAGTGACTGCAAATCTTCCTCTATCCAGCCTTTGCATCTTTCAATCTGCCTGGTCCATCCTGAAAACTCCTGTCCGAGCGTTATGGGGGTGGCATCCATAAGATGTGTACGGCCAGTCTTCAAAACTCTTCTGAACTGATAAGATTTTTTCTTGAGGGAGTTTCGAAGCGTTTCAAGAGCTGGTATCAGTGATCTCTTGATCGCATCAGCGGATGCCACGTAAAGGGCGCTGGGCATTATGTCGTTGGAGGACTGCCCCTTGTTGACATGGTCGTTCGGATGTATGTCGATTGTGTGGCTGGCGAGGTGCGCTATCACCTCGTTCATGTTCATGTTGGTCGAGGTTCCCGATCCGGTTTGGAAAATATCGAGAGGGAACTGGTCGAGGTGTTCTCCCTGCGATATCGCGCGCGCCGCCTTGACTATAGCGGAAGATGCTTTTTTTGATATCAGGCCCAGCTCGAAGTTGCTCTGCGCTGAAAACATTTTGATGAGTGCGAGCGCTGAGATGAAGTTTGCGGGGAAACGCCTTTCGCTTACGGGAAAATTGTCCAGGGCCCGCTGCGTGGATGAGCCCCATAGTGCTTCTGAAGGTATCTTCACCCTTCCGAAGGAATCGATTTCCGTCTTGAATACCGTCATTTTTTCCTCTTGGCCGATTTCTTTGTTTTCTTGGATGGGCCCTGACGAGTTGACTTCCTCGCTGTGAGAGGGGATTGCTTCGAACTTCCCGATGTAGAATCGCAAAGTTTCAAATACATCTGTGCGTACTTGTTCTGAGGATCCGCCTCGAGGGCTTTCTTCCAAAGTTTTTTTGCGTCTGGCAATTTTTCCATGGAGTAATAGGTGAGGCCGAGTTGAACGAGAGCCGGTGAGTAGCTTTTTTTAATTTTTACTACTGCGGCAAGTTCCTTTACGGACTCTTTCAGTTTTCCATCTTCACGGAACGCTTGGCCTAGCTTGGTCCTGATGTCGAAGTAGTTGGGATTCAAAGTCAGAGCTTTTGTATATTCCTCTATGGCGTGATCGTATAGGCCGACCGATCTGTAGATGTCGCCGATTTCGGCATGAAGGTTCGAAAGCTTCCCCTTGAGCACCGGCTCAATTTTTCCGGAGACTTTCTTCGAAGTCTGTTTTAAATCATTGTAGAGTTTTTTTGCGTCCTCGTACTGGCCGAGATCGTTGTAAAGAACTGCAAGATTGAGCACTGCCTCGGTGTAGGTTGGGTTGAGATTTAAAGCTTCCTGAAAATATTTCATGGCGGTGGCGAACCTTCCGCCATCGTGTGCCATCACTCCCATCATGTTATAGACATCGGCGTACTTGCACTCCATCTCTATTACCTTCTGAAGATACTTGGCGGCACGCTCATATTCCCTGTTTTCGAAATGCTGTTTGCCCAATGTTACGAGTTCGCCGACGTTGTCTCGCATCATATCCTCCGGTTCATTCGATTTTAGCTAGCGCCTAGCAGCTTTTTTTTCAGCGGATTTCGCTGCAATCAAGAGTTTCCTTTCGGCCTGCTTACAGAACTTGCTGCTGGGAAATTTCATCATCAACGCGCTATATGCCGTTTTTGCACCCTCGATATTATCCAGTCTGATGTTGGCGATGACCGCTTTATAGAAGGCTTTGTCCGCAAGTCCGGATTCCGGGAATTCCTCCCCAACGGTCATAAAACGCGGGATGCTCGCTATGTACTCGCCTGTCCTGAAATAGAAATTTCCCACGTAGTAGGTTCTGCGAGCGACCTTGAGGAGGGCCTGCTTCAGTTTTTCCTTCGCAAGGTCCCTGTATTGGCTTTCCGGATATCTGCGCAGCAGGATTCGAAGATGATCTATCGCATCGTCGAGATATTCCTGGTCCCTGTCGATGGACTTCGGTGTCTCCAAAAGATAGGATGTGCCGGCTTTGTAATGGGCGTAGTCCGTGCGCGGACTCCTTGGATGAAGCTTGATGAAAGCGAGGTAGGACTCTGCTGCGAGGAGATAATCCTTCTTGGCGTAGTAGGCGTCTCCGATTCTGAGCTCCGCTTCCTGGCCGAGTTTTGTTTGCGGATAGCGGGCCTTGAACATTTCTAGGCATTGCACCGCATCCTCAAATTTATTTTTGGCGGAAAGGTGCATGCATTGTTTGAACTCCTCATCCGGGTTGCCAGCGCCTATCTGAGGGAGCTTTTTGGAACATGCCGGCAGAAGAAGAAGAACAGCCAAAATAGTCAATGATTTTGCTCTCATGGCGGCGCATACTAGGTAATGGGATTAAAAATCGCAAAGAAAAAATTTTTCTTTTAACCCCTTGTCGAGGATTTCTTAGGCTCCATATAAGTCCGTGATATCAAGCCGTTAATTTCACTGTACGGGCTTGACATAGATTTTGGTGAAGGATAACACGGGCCTTCAGCGTGGAGGGAAACGATGGTATCCGACAATCATGAGGATAGTTCAGGATTCAAGGTCTCAGACAAAAGGCGTTTTGATAATGAGGGGCGGGAAAGGGGAGAGGTCGAGTCCAAGCGGAACGAGGATGCTGAAAAAAATCCCTCGAGCGCATCTCCAGCGCATGAAATAGACTTTTCTACCTTTGTGCTATCCCTTGCCACATCCGCGCAGGTTCACTTGGGCATGATACCGAACCCTGCCACGGGAAAGCAGGACTCAGATCCGGTTCTTGCAAAACAGACGATAGATATCATCGGGATTCTTGAGGAGAAGACGCGTGGTAACCTGAGCGAGGATGAAAAGAAACTTATAGATCATTTGCTTTACGATCTGAGAATTCAGTACCTTCAACACAAGAAGTGATACAAAAAATCTGACGGGGGAAAGATGAAAAAACGTTTTTCTGTTTTTGCTTTGATCGTCGTCTCCATTTTTACCGCGGCAATTGTCGCTGCAACTGTGGTCTGGACCGGCAGCATGAGGAACGCACACAGCGTCGATATCACTTCCGCCAGTCCGACGCAGGATACCATGAAAGCATCATGGGCGAAGGTTGACCCTACTTCTTTTGCCGATCTCGCCGAGAGGGTTGGCAAAGCGGTCGTAAATATTTCCACCAGCAAAAAGGCGGCGGGACGCCGTGGAATCCAGAGTTTTCCATTTCCCAAATTTGGTCCCAATGATCCGTTTGATGATTTTTTTGAAAAATTCTTTGATGGTATGCCGCAGGAGCAGGTCACCAGAAGCCTTGGCTCCGGCTTTATCATCAACAAGGATGGGACGATACTCACCAACAACCACGTGGTGAGCAGGGCCGACGACATAGAGGTAAGCCTTTCCGATGGCCGAAAATTCAAGGCGAAGGTGTTGGGGGTCGATGAACGGACCGATATCGCGGTTATCAAGATCGACACCAAAGAGAGCCTCCCTGCTGCAAAGCTAGGCAATTCGAGCGTTATGCGTCCGGGCGACTGGGTTATGGCCATCGGGAACCCCTTTGGTCTGGATCATACGGTCACGGTTGGCGTTGTCAGCGCCATCGGCAGACTGATAGGGGGCGGGGCGCCATATGCGAAATTCATCCAGACCGACGCTTCCATCAATCCCGGCAACAGCGGTGGTCCGCTATTCAACCTCTCAGGAGAGGTTATAGGTTTAAATACCATGATTCACGCAGGTGGGCAGGGGATAGGATTTGCGATTCCAATAGATCTTGCGAAGCAGATGGTTCCCGAGCTCGTTGAAAAGGGGAGCGTTTCTCGCGGCTGGCTGGGAGTTTCAATACAGGAGATCACGCCTGAGCTGGCGAAGTCCTTCAACCTTGAGAAGAACGAGGGGGCTTTGGTCTCAGAGGTTTACAGCGACTCTCCTGCTGCGAAGGCCGGGCTCCTTCGGGGGGATATCATAGTAGAATTCAACGGCGAAAAGGTGGAGGAGCCGTACGATCTCTCGCTGCAGGTAGGCAATTCAAAACCCGGCAATAAGGTGAATGTTGTGGTTATCAGAAAGAACGAGAAAAAGAATATAGCCATAGAGATTGGGAAATATAAGGAGGGGGAGGTTGCCTTTGCGGAAAAGGCTCTCGATCGTGGCAAGGCCGACAAGCTGGGACTCGTCGTCAAATCGGTTTCTGCGGAGGATGCCAGGAAGCTTGGCGTCCCGGCGGATTTCAAAGGGGTTTATGTAGAGAGGGTCGATCCGGAGTCTTCCGCCGCCTACGCGAATATCGCCACCGGCGATATAATCCTGGAGATAAACGATTCCAAGATACAGAGCGTCGAGGATTACATGAAAACAGTCGAAAAGCTGAAAACCGGCGATCCGGTTCGCCTTTTCATCAAACGCGGAGTTGCGAGTATATACCTCGCCTTCAAGCTCTGAGGGTTTTATTGTTCATTCGTGTGAGAGAGGCCTCCGGAATTTCCGGGGGCCTTTGAATTTGTGTTCTTATCCGCTTTACCAGTCACGAGCCACGGTCGTTGCTGGATCCCCGCCGATAGAAGCACTCTGGGATGACGATCACAGCGTCATTCCCGCATGCTGTAAGCCGCCGCTACTGCGGGGCAGGCGGGAATCCTGTCCCTGCCGGTCAACTTAACCTTAACCTGTTTTTCCAGAAGTCATAACGTCCAGCGCATGATCGCAAAATAAAAACCGCCAAGCCCTGATGGGTTGGCGGTTTTCGATTCATAGAAATTAAGTTTACTTCGCTTTATTGACTGCCTTGGTCAGGCGGCTTTTCAGGCGTGCGGCCTTATTCTTATGGATGATACCTTTTTGCACGCACTTCGCGAGCAAGGGCAGGACCTCTTTGAGCGTTTCATCGCTCAGGTTGACTCTGACCTTTTTCACCGCTGTCCTCATAGTGGAGACGTTGTGGCGGTTGATCGCCCTGCGCTTTTTATTTTGACGCTCCCTTTTAATAGTTGAAGCGTGGCGACCCCTGCCAAGTTTCTTCTTTCCGCTCTTCGCGTTAGCCATGATCCTTCACTCCTTGATTGCAAATTGTAGCGGCGGCAAGTATCATCCGACTCCTCGATTGTCAAGTAATTACAGGGTTTTTTATGAGGGATGAGCACGCAAATATAAGCAGGCGAGTGGGGGTTGTTGGCTTTTTTACCTTTCTGTCGCGGATTGCCGGTCTGGCGCGGGATTCGGTGATGGCATGGGCCTTCGGTGCTACAAAGATCGCCGATGCTTTTTACGTCGCTTTCAGAATTCCCAATCTTTTGCGCAGGTTTGTTGCCGAAGGGGCGCTTACCGTCGCATTCGTGCCAGTCTATACAGCATATCTTAAAAAGACCAGGAGGGACGCACTGGAGGCAGCATCGGTAGTCTTTACCTACCTTTCGCTTTTTTTGACCCTTCTTGTCGCTGCGGGGATTATCTTTGCCCCACTCATCGTGAAGCTCATAGCCTATGGCTTCGCCAGCGACTCGCAAAAATTCGAAATGACCGTCTATCTTACTCGTCTGATGTTTCCTTATATAATGTTGATCAGCCTCGTCGCCCTGGCGATGGGGATTTTAAATTCCCTCAAGAAATTTGCGGCACCGGCAGCCTCGCCGATATTCCTGAACCTTGCGATCATATTCGGCGCAGTCATTTTATCAAAGCTGTTCGATTTTCCTGCGACCGGACTTGCGCTCGGAGTCCTCATAGGTGGAGTTTTACAGCTTTCGCTGCAGATTCCTTCGCTGGCAAAAGAGGGTATGATCCCGCGCATAAATTTCAACTGGCGTCACAAGGCGCTCAAGGATGTGCTCCTTCTCATGATACCCTCTGCCTTCGGGGCGGCGGTGTATCAGATAAACGTCCTAGTTGTTACGCTGCTGGCATCATTTCTGCCTGAGGGGAGCGTCTCCTATCTCTGGTACGCAGACAGGGTATCGGAATTTCCGCTGGGAATCTTCGCGATATCCGTGGCGACCGCCGCGCTTCCCACCCTCTCCGATAACGTCGCCGAGAAGGACACACAGTCCTTCAAGGAGACCTTGAACTTCAGCCTCAGGCTGGCCTTTCTGATCGCCATCCCGGCGATGGTCGGCCTTTTTCTTCTCTCCGGGATATCGATCAATGTCCTTTTTCAACGTGGAGAATTTACCGCTGCAACTTCCGCCGCGACGGCCTCAGCGCTTGCCATCTTTGCGTTGAAAATTCCCTTCGTTTCCGGGGTGAGAAATCTGGTCCCAGGCTTTTTCGCGCTTCGCGATGCCAAGACGCCTGTCTATGTTGCGGCTGTAACGGTGGTTATCAACGCCGTCTTTGCGCTGATGCTCATGGGCCGCTTCCTTCATTTGGGGCTTGCTGCCGCCCTTGTAATTTCTTCCTTTTTTAATTTTGTGATTCTCTTATATCTGATGAGACGAA
>JAAZCA010000019.1 GCA_012513515.1 Myxococcales bacterium
CATTTTCGGAGCATTCCGGGGAGCCGCCGCCGTAATCGCAGCGTTCATCAAAAGATGCTCGCTGCTCAACGTCGGCGTCAACTACAGCCACCATAAATCTACCGCTGTCCCCTCCATGACCGCTCCTAAAAGAGCCGCGAATCCGACAACGGGCGCGATTAGCTACCCGATTAGGCCCTTTTTGTCCAATGATAATTTCAGCCCCTCTTTCGACGGAAGAGCCTCTGAAATCAAGCAGTTGACAGGGAAAAGCAAACGCAATAAGCGGCGTTAAACTATTTACACAAGGGGGCCTAGATGAAACAGTTCCTCGCAATAGCGTTAGCGACCGCGATTTTGGCTATCGGCAGCCAGGCATCGGCCGGAGGATCGGATTTTCCGGAGGAGGGATGGCACAAAGGCGTATATCTGCTTGCCACAGGTGGGATGATGCAGATGACGAATGACAAGAGCTTGCAGACGAACAGGAAGTTCAACGGAACTTTTGACCCCGCTTTCGGTCTCACCTTCGGCTGGGATATCGCCGACTGGATCGGGCCGATGCTTCAGATAACCTACGCTACGACTACTGCCGAAGTTGGTGATGGAGGGGCAACGTATCCAACCGAAACCGCTCGCCAGCATGCGATCAACATGGGGCTTTTCGCCAGGGCGACGCTCCCGTATTTTACGCAGGCCAGCTGGCAGCACAACACGGTCAAAATTCTTCCATATGCTAAGCTGGGCGGCGTGGGACATGCGATGTTCGTCAATGCTCCAAATGGTAACAATAAACAGGGGGCTTATGGCGTCGGCGTCGGCATGGGGCTCGGATGCGAATTCTTCATCTGGAAGGGGTTGGTGTTTGCTATCGACGCGACCGAGAATATCATATTACAGGGGTCACATAGCCGCGACATAGCCGGCGTGAGCACCAAGATCCTGGACGGCGGAACTAAATTCCAGTTCCAATTGCTTGGCATGCTCGGATGGCATTTCTAAAAAACGCGTCACGCCAACACAAAAACAGCGGGCACTGAAGGGATCCGCTGTTTTTTGTTTCTTCGATTGTCAGGCTAAGATCGAGGTTGAGTTTGAGCGCAAGAGCTTCTCAGCCCTAATCTGTCTTTTCAAAATTTTGCGCCAGCATTTCTTTAAATGCGAAAACCCGTGTATCGTATATCGTGACAAGTTTTGCTAGCGCAAAACTTTTGCGCGCCCACCAGGAATCACCCGCCATAAACGCTCGCCAAATAAACCCTTGGCTCGCACTCCGGGTACCCGCCGCTGTAATCACGGCGTCCGCATAATTCGCATCCGCCACTCAACAACGGCGTGCGAACCAGCCAGCTCCTCACCAGGATGAGCACAAAAAAGTGGGGCGGACAAATCGTCCACCCCACTTTTTGCGCGCCCACCAGGAATCGAACCTGGGACCCTCTGCTTAGCTTCCTACTCTTGGTTTCCCAAGCATCATCTTCATTGAATGACGACAACTTGTAGGCTGGACTAGATCTTCACCATTTCAGGTGCTGCACGTATAGTCTCTACGGAACCCTGCGATAATCGAAAGCCATTTTTACAAATTTCCTCCGGTTATTCTTGGGAGTTTTTACCCTCAAGCATGCTGTTCCTCGAAATTTTTTAGGATCTATATTCTATATAATAACACTCATCCGTGTCAGGACAGTAAATACAGTAAAGATCGACAGATTTTTTATCTACAATCTCTGTGTGGCTTCCTTTCCTGTCCGTCCAATTGCTGCGAAAATTGATTTCGAGTTTCCCTTCGGTATCAAGAGACTTGTAGTTTACCTGTACCATTTTGAACTTTCCATCTCTGTAAACAACTATGTCAAATGGGACATATTCTATAAGCGGTATCAGTACCTGATATCCCCGTTGATTTAAATCTGCTTGAGCCTTTAAAACTCCCAGGTCGCCCTTGTCCTCCGTATGATGCGTAGAAAACAACCTCCAAAGAAAGTCGCTATACAATACAAAAGGACAGGACAACCACAGGTTTCCTCGGGATTGCCATCAGCATTATCTGTTAAGGTTTCCCCGATACGGTGCAGTCCACTTTGCAGGTTGTGTTTCCCCACAAAGGCTCCTGTCGTTAAAGGCAGATGCTCTATCCCCTGAGCTACGGGCGCGAATTACATCTATTAATTCATATTTTCAAAGACCAGCGACTTCTCCCGACGACGGCTTGATTTTTCTAAAAGAAAAATCAACCGCCGCGTCGAGGGCCCCGCCGCTTTTTGGCGGGGTTGATTCCAAAGTCCCGAAAGAGGCCGGGTCGGGGTGACTGGATTCGAACCAGCGACTTCTTGCTCCCAAAGCAAGCGCTCTAGCCAAGCTGAGCTACACCCCGACCCGATGTCTTTCGGGGTGCTCGATTCGACATATGACTTTTTAATACAAAAAAGTCATGTCGAATCGGCACAAGCGCTCTAGCCAAGCTGAGCTACACCCCCGAAAACGGGGATTATCCATTCCCTTTTTCCGACAAAATTTCAATCAAAATCGCCCTTATTTGCTGCAGAGCGCGCCCCCTGTGGCTTATGCTGTTTTTCACCCGCAGATCCAGTTCTGCCATGGTTTTGCCGAATTCGGGGAGATAGAAGAGGGGGTCGAAGCCAAAGCCGCCGCTTCCAGCAAAATCGCGCGCTATAATCCCTTCACAAATCCCTTCACTCTCCCACGTTCTGCCGTCTGGAGAGATGAGCGCCATAAAGCAGACAAACCTCGCAGTGCGCCTGCCGCAGGGAATCGTTCGCATTTCATCGAGCAGCTTTGAGTTGTTGGCCGCATGATCCCCCTGCTTGCCGGCATAGCGCGCGGAATGAACGCCTGGGGCGCCTCCCAGCGCATCGACCATTAATCCTGAATCGTCGGCGAGGGATAAGATTCCGGTTGCAAGGGCCGCCTCGCGCCCTTTCTTCATCGCATTTTCGCGAAAGCTGTCACAGTCCTCGAGAGTTTCGGAAAGATCAGGGAAATCGTCATACGAAAAAATCTGCACATCGAGCCCCATCAGAAGATCCTCTATTTCTCTAAGTTTTCCCTTATTTCTCGTCGCAACGAAAAGTTTCATGACGGCGAAACTAACAGATAGAGAGTTTCAAGGCAAGGAGGGTGGAAAGGGCCAACAGCCCCTTCTTGCCTTTTGAAAAGTTCCTGATAAAAATGACACCGATGAAGAAGGTCCTCTCAATCGCGATAGTCGCAGTGTTATCGATGCTCCTGCAGACCGATTCTGTGCAAGCGCGCCCGGTAAAGAGGTTTCACACCGGCCCTTATCTCGTTTTCGAAGCCGGCGCAGTTCAGATGAACTATGATAAAAATGAGGCCGATGGCATAGATGTGGGAAGGGATTTCGAACCATCGATAGGGTTTCTCTTCGGATGGAACCTCAATGACGAATTTTCAGCCGAACTTCAGGGGCGCTATGCCACAAATGCCAACGGGGCGAGGCGTATCCACGCAGGAAGCGGAAACATATACGGGAAATACACCTTCATCTTTGACCCTCTCGTCGATTTCAATAGCTTGAAGATACTTCCGTTCGTAAAAGTCGGCGGGTCATTTCGGATCGCGTCGCTTCCGGGAGCATCCAGCGCTGGCAGCGGCAACGTAACACAATTTGGCGCGGGGCCATCTCCCGGTGCTGGAATAACATTCCTCATGTTCAAATATTTTTACTTCGGCATTGATCTCCAGTATGACCTACTCTTCTTCCGTGATGTCCGCCAAACTGTCGCTGGCATGCCAGGAACGACGATATACAGAGGTGGATTTCATCCATCCTTTGGTGGCTCAGCCATGCTCGGAGTTCATTACTAAGGGACAGCCGGGAAATTGGCCAACTCATTGTTTCCTGCACCAACCGGTAGTTTTCTGCCGAATTTTACGAATGGTGTTTTTAAAACTATCTATGATTGCCGCCTGCCTGGGAAAATTTTTAAGTCTGGAGTGAACCTCATTCATTCGATTTGCTATCGCTCGCTCATGACGGTGAGTTTGTCGAACCGCCGTGAAGATACGTGAATCTTCCGAGGCAGGTGGTATCATACAGAACGTTTTTCGAAGAGTCCTCTGTACAACTTTTTAAGATTGCTAAAAATTACGAACTGGGCGAGAGCGACTCATCGCAAAGTCGTGCGTATTTTTCGAACATCTCGAGGTTGCCGCGCTTCTTTGCACCATCGGCTAGGATCTTCGATCTGCGAACTATATCAGCGCGAACCAATTTTGCATATTCGTCGGTGAGAAGGGGATCTGAAAGTATCTTCTGTAGAGCGCTGACCCTGTGGATATCCAGCCCCCACTGTTTCGACAGTTGATCGCTGTGACCGCCGCGTTTTACGATGAGAGCCTCATCCATCGTGAATATCTGGTGGCGCAAGGAGGCGCGCAGCCAGAGGTCGTAATCTTCGCATGCCGGAAGATTTTCATCGAAACCGCCGAGGTCGTCGAATATCCTACGTTCCATCATGACGGCGGAAGGTGAAACGATACAAAGAGGAAGGCACTCCCTAAAAATCCAGCCGGAATGTTTTTTGTGATGGTTGCTGGGGTTCATCCTTCTTCCGTCGCGAATCCAGATTTCCTCAGTCTGGCATATCGAATCGGCTGGAAGCTCGTTCATGAAGGCCAGTTGTTTTTCGATTTTTTCCGGAAGCCATACATCGTCGGAATCGAGGAACGCGACAAACTTTCCCCTTGAATTTAAAACCCCCTCGTTTCGCGCGGAGGAAACGCCTGCGTGTTTCTGCCAAAGATAGATTATCCGGTCATCCTCTATCGCTGAAACGGCGCTTCTGGTCCCATCGTCGCTGCCATCGTCGACCACGATGATTTCGATATCGGAAAAACTCTGCGATACGACCGAACGGATTGCATCGCAAACAAAAATCCTCCTCTGATATGTTGGAATTATAACGCTGACCAGTGGCTTCATAACGAATTAAAAAGGATCATTTTCCCCCTCTGTCGGGGCTCCTGCAACTAGGGTGCACGGTTCCATGTAGTCATCCATGCCGCGGGCGAGGTCGTCGAAGCGTGTGATATTTCCCCTGAACGCGAGCATGGTCTTCCCGGTCGGGCCGTTTCTCTGTTTGCCGATCAGGATCTCTGCCTTGCCTGCGTCGGGGCTCTCTTTATTGTACATCTCATCGCGATAGACGAATGCGATTACGTCGGCATCCTGTTCGATGGCTCCAGATTCGCGAAGGTCAGATAGCTGAGGGCGTTTGTCCTGTCTGGCTTCGACGCCGCGATTTAGCTGCGACAGTGCAATTACCGGAACAGCGAGCTCCTTCGCGAGTGCTTTCAGCGCGCGAGAAATTTCGGAAATCTCGCGCTCACGGCTCTCTATTCGGCCGACGCCGCGCATGAGCTGGAGATAATCCACCACGATCATATCCAGCCCGTGATTTTTCTGCAGGCGCCTGGACTTGGCGCGAAGCTCCAGCACGTTTATGGCCGGGGTATCGTCGATGAATATCTGAGCCTCCGAAAGAAGTCCTGCTGCTCTGGTGAGCTTCGGCCAGTCGCTTTCGCTGAGAAAGCCGCCGCGTAGTTTCGAGGCATCGACTTCGGCGCGAGAACAGAGCATTCTCTGCACGAGCTGTTCCTTCGACATTTCGAGCGAGAAGATCGCGCATACGGCGCCGGAATTCAGTGCCGCATTTTCGCAGATATTTAGTGCAAATGCCGTCTTACCCATGCTGGGGCGACCGGCTATTATGATTAGATCGGATTTCTGGAAACCGCATGTAAGCCTGTCTAATTCTTTGAAGCCCGTCGGAACGCCTGTGATAAGTTCCTTGCGCTCGTAGAGCTGTTCGATAGCTTTGAAGCTGTCTTTGACGACTTCCTTGACGCTGGTAAAACCCTGTTTGAGCCTCTTTTGTGCGATGTCGAAAATTATCTTTTCGGCTGCGTCGACGCAATCGTCCACATTCCCTTCGTCCATATACCCGCGTTCGGCGATCGCCGATGCCCCCTCGATGAGTCGCCGCAAAACAGATTTCTCGCGAACTATGCGGGCATAAAAACCTACGTTGGCGGAACTCGGAACAGCATCGACAAGGGATGCGAGATAGGTCGCGCCGCCCACCTCTTCGAGCGAACCGGAATCCTTGAGTTTAGTGGTGACGGTGACGAGATCGGCGGGCTCGTTTTTCTGATAGAGCTCTACTATGGCCTCGTAGATTTTACGATTCGCAGGGCGGTAGAAGTCCTCCGGCATGACCTCCTCGACAACGCGGTTGATCGCATCGTTGTCGATGAGCATGGCTCCGATGACGGACTGCTCGGCTTCCTGGTTCTGAGGGGGAAGCTTGGGCCCCCTCTTTTCCGGGACGGATGACATCGCTTCCCCCGATTACTTTTTAACGACCCAAACCTTCACTGTTCCAGTGACCTCAGCGTGAAGCCTCACCGGGATATCGTATATGCCGATCTGTTTGATCGGAGCTTCGAGTTGAAGATCGCGCCTGTCGATGATGAAGCCCTCATTGCGCAAAGCAGCGATGATGTCCTTGGATGTGACCGAGCCGAAGAGTTTTTCCTCTTCGCCGGCCTCGCGGGCTATCGTGAGCGAAAGGTCCTTCATCTTGGACGCTATTTCCTCGGCGTGCTTTTTTAGTTTTGCCTGCTTCGCCGAAACTATGCGCTTCTGGTGTTCGAGCTCTTTGATATTGGCAGGGTTGGCTATTACAGCCAGCTTCCTGGGGACAAGATAATTCCTTCCGTATCCTTCTTTAACTTTTACGATCTCTCCCGCCCTGCCGAGATTCGGAACATCCTGATAAAGAATCACCTGCATATAAAACCTCCTTGATAGTTCAAGGCAGCTGTAACTACGCCGAGTCGGCGCTGCCTCTCAGTCTTTTTAATCTGAAGTTTATCCAAACGTCAGCCAAACCAACGCATACAATAGCTATGCTGACCGTCCTGAAAAAAAATATGATAAAAATGTAAACGATCATTCGCAATGCCGGTTTTTTGATACCCCTTAAAACAAATGCGATTACCGCTATCCCCTGCAGGAAGTACATCGCCAGAAGCGATATTATGCCGTTTACTGCTACCGTACCCGCCATGATGGAATCGGTCGTGTACTTGTTGGCAAAAAAGAGCGTGCCGTTGGCGATCACCGCCCAAACGAGCGCGTCGGGAAGGCGAAACTTGGCGAAGTCGCCAAATCCCCTCATTCCCCTCCTGATGAGAATCCTCCTTCCAAGGATCATATTGATCGCAACCACCGCAAGCCCATAGATGAAAAAGATCGACGGAACGATCGACAGGGCGAAGGAAGCGATCTCGGAACTCTTGTCCAAGAGTAGGTCTATCGGCGCACCGGATATTCCGGCCGAGCGATTGATCTCTGCGATGGAAACGACAGCCTGCTCAAAATAAGCCCTCACCTCGAGCAGCATCCCTGCCGGCGCCTTTGCGTAGCAATAGGCCGCAGCAACAACCATAGGCAGCGAACCGGCGATCATCGCCGAAAGGCCGGTTTTGAAGATGCCGACGCGCTTCTTAAAACCATCTCCGATACTCCCACCTATCATTATAAAGGATAGGAGGTAGAAAATGCCGAGAGCTATAAGGCAGTTAGGCGGAAGGAACTTGGCAAAGGCGATGATGGGAAGCGGAAGCACCATCGACGCGGCATCCAGTCCATATTTCATCACGGCTAACGAATAGAGGGAGCCGGCTGCGAGTATCGCGATGGCCCCCGCCTTCAATGCAGCCCTTCTCCCCAGCCTGGAAAAAACATAAAGGATTGGCAGCGGAGTAAGCACCGCCAGAAAACCGCTTAGATACAAAACCGCCGCGGCAAGCGCCGCCACTAAAACTATTCTTGTGCCGATCATATCGCCCATTTTCCAGTTACCTCATGCCATCGGGAGCTGTGTGGCAGTGAAGGGTATAAGAGCGATTATCCTCGCTCTCTTGATCGCAGTTGTAATTTCGCGCTGATGAATCGCGCAGTTGCCGGATATGCGACGGGCGACGATCTTGCCCCTCTCAGTGATGAATGGGGAAAGAAGGCGGACGTCCTTGTAGTCTATGGTGATCTTTCTGTCGGCGCAAAACCTGCAGACCTTGTTGCGTACGATCATATTCCGCTTCTTCTTCATCTTGTCTTTGTCTCTGCCTCTCTCCTTGCCTCTTCCAAATTCTTTTCTAGACATGATTATTCCTCCCTCTCTGCATCGTCACTGGAATCGCCTTCTGAAGAATCGCCTTCATCGAGATTCTTGACTATGGGAGCTGTTGCAGTTTCTTCCACTGCTGGAGAGATATCCTCGCCTTTGGCCACGATCTCGGCCGCCCTTGCTTCGATATCGACGTTTGTGTTTTTGACCACGGTCAAAAACCGCAAAACGTTTTCATCGATGCGAAGCGCGCGCTCGAAATCTTGGACGACATCTCCGGCCCCTGCATAATCGAAGCAGGTGTAGACGGCTTTGGTCTGCTTCTTGATCGGGTAAGCTAGCGTCTTTTGGCCCATATCCTTGGCATAGAAGAGCCTTCCGCTTCCCCTTTCGATCAGAGAAGAGAGCTTTGATGAGATCTTCGTGTGGTCGGACTCGGTTGTGTTGGGTTGTGTAACTACAACGGTTTCGTACTCGTTCATGCGACCTCCTTTCGGTTCGACTTCGAAGCTCCGAGACCATCCCGGAACTAAGGAGAGTACTGAAAAACGTATCAATGAAATTTTCGCTGAGCGGCTTCTAGCCCCTCGGCTATCAAAATTTTAATCGCATCGGTCGCCAGCTTTACTACATCGGCGGCCAACTTTTTTTCTTCAGGCGAAAACGGAGCGAGGACATAATCCGCCGTATCCCAGTGCTCAGGAGGACGGCCAACTCCCGCGCGGATCCGAAAAAAATCATTGTTGCCCAGATGATCTATTATGGAACGGACGCCGTTGTGCCCTCCGTGGCCTGCACCCATGGAGACCTTGATTCTCCCGAGTTCCAAATCGACATCGTCGTGGACGACTATCAGATCATTCCGGCTGATCTTGTAATACCCCATTATCGGAGCGACCGACTCGCCGGAAAGATTCATATAGCCCTGCGGCTTCGCCAGAAAAACTTTTTCAGAATTCAAAGAACCTTCGCCGAGCAGGGCGCCAAAAGATTTTTTCTCTATCGAAACGCCCATCTCGCCGGCCAAAAAATCCACCACATCGAAGCCTATGTTATGGCGATGCGATGAGTAGCTCCGGCCCGGATTTCCAAGCCCGACTATGAGCCTCACGGTTATTCCTTCTTCGCCTCAGCAGTGCCTTCCTTCGCAGGGGCGGCGGCGGGGGCGGCAGCAGCGGCACCCTCGGCAGGAGCGGCGGCAGCGCCCTCAACGGGAGCGGCAGCGGTGACAGCGGCGACCTCTTCGACCTTGGTTGGAGGCACGACTGCGACCACCGCATAGTTCATCTTGGAAGGATATTCGACGCCTTCCGGCAGCTTTATTTCATCCGCGTGTACGCTGTCTCCGATGTTGAGGTCGGTAATGTCGAGAGCGATGCTGGCAGGAATCCTGTCGGGAAGGGCTTTGACTAGAAGCGTTCTGCGCATCTGTTCGAGAACTCCGCCCTCCTTGACTCCTACGGACTTTCCGGTGATCTCGATAGGGACTTCCACTTCGATCTTGTCGGTGATGCTGATCGCTTGAAAATCCAGATGCAGGAACTCCCTCTTGAACGGATCGGCCTGGTAATCCCTGATTCTCGCAAGTCCGGACTCGCCACCCTTGATCGAAAGGTCGATCAGGATGTTGGTTCCCTGTGAGCCCTTCACGGCAGCCTCGACCTCTTTCCTGTTCACGACTATCGAGACAGGTTCTATTGACCTGCCGTAAAGCACGGCCGGGATTTGCCCGTCAGACCTGAGTTTTTTGGAAACCCCCTTGCCGGCCTCCCTGGTTTCTGCAGTTAAAGCTACCCTCTTCATAATTCCTCCTTAAAAAATACCGAGCATTCAAACGAGGCTTTATTCCAACCCGTCTGTCGCATTCATAATCACACAAACAAAAGTGAGACTGAATCAGCGCAATGAATCCTTCTTATGGCCTCGCCAAGAAGGCCTGCCACTGAGAGAACCTTTATCTTCCTGCACTGTCTTCCCTTCTCTGTAAGAGGGATCGAATCCGTCACTATGAGTTCGTCTATCACCGACTCGTTTATTCTATCTATCGCAGGACCGGAAAGAACCGGATGAGTTACGCAAGCGCAAACTCCCGTGGCTCCCTTGGCCACAAGAGCCTGGGCGGCTTTGACCATCGAGCCGCCGGTATCTATTATATCGTCTATTATCACGGCCCGGAAGCCTTCCACGGAACCGATTATATTCATCACTTCGCTTTCATTTGGCTTCGCTCGGCGTTTGTCTATCATCGCCATCGGGCTCTTGAGCATCTTGGCGAATGAGCGTGCTCTCTCCGCGCCGCCTGCGTCGGGGGAAACGACCACGATATTTTCACCCTTGAATCTCTCCGACAGGTACTCGAGCAGCACCGGCTTCGCGAACAGGTGATCCACCGGAATATCGAAGAAGCCCTGGATCTGACCGGCGTGGAGATCCATGGTGAGCACCCTGTCTGCGCCGGCTGCGGTCAGCAGATCTGCAACTAGCTTCGAACTTATCGGCGTGCGCGGACTGACCTTTCTATCCTGCCTCGCATAGCCGTAATACGGAAGTACCGCCGTGATCCTGTCGGCCGAAGCGCGCTTCAGAGCGTCGATTATTATCAGCAACTCCATGAGATGTTCATTGGCCGGAGAACAGGTTGGTTGAATCACAAAAACATCTGCGCCGCGGACGTTATCCTGAATTTCGACCCAGGTTTCGCCGTCGGAGAAATGCATGACGGTCGCCGCCGAAAGCTTTTGTCCTAACGATTGTGCGATGGCCTCAGCTAAGGGCCTGTTGGCATTCCCGGTAATGAGCTTTATGTTGTTGTTGCCGAACATCCGTACCTCGATTTGCTGCTACAAGTGAACTGTATGTACACGCAAAACTTCGCGCCGGCAATTTCCGTATATCCGCATATATCGGAGAAAATTTTGCCGGCGCAAAATCTCCTGCTGGGGCGGGAGGATTCGAACCTCCGGATACCAGATCCAAAATCTGGTGACTTACCGCTTGTCGACGCCCCAAAACGTCAACCTTGCGCGGAGACAAAAAGGATCAGAGATCCCCTTGCTCGGAATCCGCGGCCTGCGGCTTTGCTCCGCTTTCGGCAGCTGCGCGATACGCCTCGAGAACCTTGTTTTCGATGGCGTTGCGCATCTCGCTGTTGAGCGGATGGGCGACATCCCTGTATGTGCCGTCCTTTCTCTTTTTTGACGGCATCGCCACAAAGAGCCCGCTGGTGCCTGAAATGATCTTGAGATCACGGATGACGAAACAGTCGTCGAACGTGATCGTCGCGTAACCTTTCAGCTTCTCCTCCTCGACGGGGAAGACGCGAACATCGGTGATCTGCATAACTACCCCCTAACTCTTCGTCGGCACAACTCCCTCAGCAGCGAAGAGGCGCCAGCCATTTTCTGGCATCGCCGCAAGCGCGCTGTCTCTCGACTTACTATTTTCAAACACACCAAAGACGGTCGGACCGCTACCCGACATCATAGCGCCCGCCGCGCCCAACTCGACGAGAAGCCTTTTTATTTCGGCAATTTCAGAATGAGCTTTGATAGTTACCGATTCCAGATCGTTGTGGAGGTTGGCAACAACATCGCTAAATACCTGAAAATGCGGGCGGACCCTAGCATTCGACCCTTTTTCAGTCAACTGCAAATCATATTGCTGATAAACCCAGGGGGTCGAGATGGCGAAATTCGGATTTACCATTAAAATTGATATGTTAGGAAAGGAAGTATAAGGCGTTACTACATCTCCTATCCCCTCGACAAAGGCCGGTCCGCCATAACAGAAAAAAGGCACATCGGCTCCGAGCTTCGAACCGATAGCCGCCAGCTCCGAGTTTTCCAGGCCAAGCTGCCACATCTCATTGAGCCCCCTAAGCACCGCCGCTGCATCGGATGAGCCGCCGCCGAGCCCTGCAGCGACCGGAATCTTTTTCTGCAGCGATATCTTGAGCCCCGCCGATATGCTGAATATCTCCCTGATGGCGAGCGCGGCGCGGGAGGCGAGATTTTTTTCCCCCTGCATTCCGGGATCGCTCTGGCCGTCGATGACTATATCGACCCCTCCTGATGATTCCTCAAGTGTGAGCTCGTCGGCGAGGGAAAGGGGGAGCATCACCATCTCCAGATCGTGATAGCCATCAGCCCGCCTGCCGATGACGCGCAGGAGGGTGTTTACCTTCGCCGGAGCCCTAACCTCTATTCGCTTCATGAAAACCCCGCTAACCCAGCGGCGTGAAATCGTCAACGAAATGTGAGGAATGGCGGAAAATTAATCAAGGAGGGATTGCAAAGCCGATCAGGGCATATTCTGACGAATCAAAGTTAAGTCAAAAATCAGGTCGTTTTCCTGGTTTGGAGGCCGATAGCGAAGGAGACCAAGCAAGAGCTCGTTGATAATAATGAACAGTAATATCAAAGAGTTAAATGACAGCCCAAAAGCCCCTGTCTTTCACGCGCCAGCATTTTTTTTATCGACACGCAACTTTTTCTGTGCGCTCACGATAACCTTTCCGTAACTTATGAAAAAGGAGGGTTGATATGGCGGATGGACCCGTTAAGGTCGTTGGCAAAGGATGTTTCCCGAATTCACCGATGGCTAGGAGGAACTCTCTGGATAAAGCCGGGAGAGATGCCAGAGATGCTATAGAAAAGCTTTGCCCTGGGGAAAAGCCGGAGGCGGCAGGTTTTATCTGGGATCTCGAGATTGGGGATGATCAGGTATGCGCCACTGTGGAAGTGGGTATCATCTGTAGATCCCTACCTCCTGATGTCATTGAGGAAGAGCCTTCGGAGGCGGAGGCTGCTATCCCATCAAGAGAGGAAGTTAAAAGGCACCTCCCGGAGATGGGAGTGAGACCTGACACAAGTGTGCTAAGGTTCATGGAGGAGGTTGGTGAAGCGGTAGAACAGTGGAGAAAAGGTAAACTGTCCGCGGCAGAGGGTATTGAGGAAGATGCTGAAAGGGCCTTTGACGAGTTACATGAAGGGATGAAATCAGAGTTTTAATTTTGGCGAATGGAGCTATTCAAGTGGGAACACGCTGTGTGTGTGTTCCCATTTTTTTTGCCTTCTTGACAGGTTTATCCGACGCCCGGTATAAGGG
Organism: Myxococcales bacterium; assembly: GCA_012513515.1. Lineage (NCBI taxonomy): Bacteria > Pseudomonadati > Myxococcota > Myxococcia > Myxococcales > Myxococcales bacterium. Next base: position 13,263 of record JAAZCA010000019.1, read on the forward strand.
GTGCAGCGTTTCGGCCTGTGATATCGATCTGGAGCCAGCTGATGCCAATAGCCGGTGCAGGATTAGTTGCTTTCAACCCTTCTGCGAACCTTCGCTTCGACGCCTTTCTCGCCAAAAATTTTCTTTCACCTGCGACCAGTTTTGCCGCCCTTCAGACTTCGTATTCTTTTCAGGGACAGGCTGTTTCACCTGTGGCGCTTCCTGCCGGCAGCAGGTTTTACATTCCCGCACATCACCGCTTTGGTGAAGAAACTCTTTCCGCTAATCCTTACGTCGATAGCTGGATGCGCAGCGCAGATAAATTCATCAGGAATGGTGAGCTCGAACGGGCTGTTGCTATGGCAAATTGTCCGTGGGAATTTGCATCGACGGGGATCGACCCTCTTCTGGCCCAATACGGCTGGGCGGTATCGACCGCGCTTTTCAATTCGATATTGCCGGAAGGTGCGCGCATGATCGGTGGCAGAGGGGTATTTAGGATATGGGCCCCATATGCGGAGGCGCTGGATCTTATCGTCAACGAAGGAAAGTCGGGCCGCCTCCGGTCCCTAAAGCGCGACGCCCTCGGGAATTACCTCGCCAGCTTCATGGATATAGGGCCGGGGACCGATTATATGTACAGGATTCGCTATGCAGATGGTCGCGTTGAAAATCTCCCCGATCCTTTTTCCAGATATCAGCCGTGCAAGGATCTTGGAATAAACGGGTGGTCGCGCCTCACGGATCTCGGCCGTTTCGACTGGGGGGATGCAAAACATCTCTATCGAAGCTTCGAGGATATGCGGATCTACGAGATGCACGTCGGCCTCTGGACGAAAGAGGGGAGCTTCAATGCGATTCAGAATCCTTCCGACTGGGATTACCTGGTGAGGAGGCTTCGTGATGAATTGAAAATCAACACCGTCGAGATTATGCCGGTGCATGAGTCGCCCGGCGAGTTCAACTGGGGATATGACGTAGTCCTTCCGTTCGGAGTGTACAGATCTTACGGCACCCCCGAAGAGTTGCAGATGCTCGTGAAAAAACTTCATGAGGCGGGGATCTCCGTTATCTTCGATGTGGTCCTTAACCATTTGGGCAAGGTTATGATGAAGGATGGAAGGTGGGAGACCTTCTTCGGATATTTCGGCGACAGGAACTCCGAGCCTACCGAATGGGGACCTTCTCTGCGTTTCACAGTCGATGAGGATCTTTCACGGGGGCATTCCGTCGGTGCGGAAGGTTCGATGCACAACCTGTCGCTCGCCACAGAGCTCGTTCGCATGTACGTCGAGGATTTCGGTGCGGACGGAATCAGGTTCGATATGACCCCATTCATCGGAGATCAGACCGGATGGAGGAATAAGGAAAATAATTACGCCGTTTTGAAATTTCTGAAGGAGATGATGGGGCGAATAGATCCGCGTGTGATCTTTATAGCCGAGGATTTTCGCCCGAAGAATGGCGATCTTTCATTTTATGCAAAGACCGGAATCGAGCACTCCTGGAACTTTGCGCTCACTGGCGCGCTTCACAATATGCTCTTTCCGGGACGCGGCGAGATCGGCGGATATCTTTCGATGGACGATCTGTTCAACGTTGCGATGTATGGAACTTTTCGAAGATTTGGTTATGGCGAAGAAATTCCGCCGCCGATGCTCAACTATTTCGTTTCGCACGATACGAAGGGAAATCACGAGCACGATCCGGTTCCTCTTGCGGCCGACCGGGAGAGGGCGATGATGGCCTACGCGATATCGGTGCTGGCTAGAGGGGCTGTGATGTTTTTCATGGGGGATGAATATGGGGCAGGGCTCGCGCCGGCCCCCGGCGATGCGGATTATTTCAGGAAAAACGAGGTGAGGGCGCTCGAGAATTTTCATTTCTTCGCGAAGTATCCGATTTTTCCTGAGGAGGATTTTCTGATCAGGCGGGGGTATTCGAGCATCGAGGAACAGAACGAGAAGGAACCGAAGAGATTTGCCAGCATGAAGCTTCTCAAAGAACTTTCGCCCGCATGGGATGTCAGGATCTTCGAGATGTGGAGGTCGCTCATGGAGGCGAGGGCTTTGAGCGCCGCGCTCAACTCGGACGAGCTTTTGAGGCGCGATCCGCTCTACGTCCGCAACGACCGCGGAATTTTGATATTCGAGAGGCGTTTGGGGGATGATGTTGCGGTCGTCGGAATCAACATGAGCGATGTCGATTATCGCGAGCCCGGTTCCGCTCCCCCCCGCGTCGCCCTTTCAACCGGGGATTACCGTCTGGCTTTCAACTCTCAGGATCCGAAATTCGGCGGGAGGTATCCCCTTGAGCTATCTCAGGGGGATATGACCGTTCATGGTGCCTTCATCTATCTCGATGTGCGCATGCCTCCGCGCTCCGTCCTCCTATTCCGCAACGCATAGTCATTCCTGCGAAGGCGGGCTAAGCGGCTTGACTTCGACACTCCTCTATATTATGCGACATCGCGACCGGGGGCCTGTCTGCGGCCTTTTTGGAGGATGAGATGCGGATATACGGCGGTTTTGAAAGACCACTTACGATGCCGATGCAGCCCCCTTTTGTCCGGTGGGTCGGGTGGAATTCCCCTCCCCCTGCCGTTCCGAATTCGCTTATTTCCCAGCCGTACAATTTGCACCTCATAAATTCATTCCGCGATGCCGCAGCCTTTCGATCGATTTCAGCATTTGAATCCACCCCGAGCGATCTCTTACAGGAAAAAATCCCCGAGCGAAGAATTGCCGAGGCGCTGGTGGTCCTGGCGGATGGAAAAACCGAGGCGGCTGGCGCTCTTTTCAGAAGCGCGCGTGAGGCTCTCGAGCTCGGGTTTGTTACGGCAAATCTGGATGCGGAGCTTTTTATCGGCTCTGCGATGGGGGAGGCTTTCTGGTTTAAGGAGGCCGACGATTCCACCTATCGGGCTCTGGATATCGCCGAAAACTCTCTAGCATATACATCGGGGGGGGACCTCGAAGCTTTTATCCAACTGGCCTTTGCCCGTGCCACGCTCGTTTCACGGACCTCCGGCGATTACGGCGCTGCGATCGAATCTCTTAACTGCGTATTATACGCTCTCATCGAAAAGGGCAAGGATGCTTCCGTAGATGAATCCATAGATGATTTGGCCATCCAGGTGAATCTGGGGGTGATCGATCTGTCTCTGAAAACAGCATCGATCTCCCATGGAACGGATCGTGCGAGTCTGCTCGTATCTGCAGCGAAGGTAATAGCCGAACTTGAAAAATTCATCCTTTCGCCGATATCGAGAAGAATCGATCCGAACCATGCTCTGGCTCGGACTCATTCATCCGGTGAAGAGGGTGATTATTCATATTTCACAGAGATAGCGCTCAGGGCGGGCGCATCGCGTGAGGATGGAATCGCTATCCCGAAGGACAAGCTTGAGCTGATAACCGGCCTATACGAACTTCTGATCTCTCTGGCAGCGGAGATGAAGTATTTTTACATCGCACATGAAAACGCCAGGACTCTTATGACGCGTTATCCGCGCAGCGCGGCTGCGGCGCGGATCGGAGGTGAGAATTCACCCATCAAACAATTTTTGCACAGCAACGGCACTTTGATGGATTTTGAGCGAACGCTCACACTCTCCAAGAGATTCACTGCCAGCGCGAAGGAATTTTTGCACCATGCGGTGATGCCGGATAGCAAAAGCTATCTCAAACTTACAGCGCTTGGTTCGATGGCAGGCATCGGGATCTCCCTCCTGTCAGGATCGACGGATTTTCAGTCGATGCTCTTCTGGATATCCGGCGGAGCCACAGCCGCCCATGCGGCGGGGAAAGTCTTTCACGGACTCTCTGCACCGGAGACGGCCGAGGCGTTTTCAGCCGGCTACTCCCAGTCGGACCATCTGACGGACGCCTCAAAACGAATTCTCGAGCTGGGCGGTACGTTCGCCCTTTTCGGCGGCGTGATTCCGGGCGCCGGTCTCCTGGAGGACCTCGGTCTGCTCAGCCATCTGCTCGCAAATTCCGACGGGTATCGCGGAAGTTTCAACGGACTTGGAAGTCTTTACGCCTCCCTTTCATCGTTCGCCGCCAGCAATGTTTCGGATGCCATCGGGATGATTTCAAATCACGGGTTTTCGGAAGGGCTCATATCCTTTTGGAATGATTTTTCAAGCAGAAGCGTCTTTGGTTCGGCCCTTGAATCCGGAGCAAAATTTTGGAGCGGCCACGGAGTCAGCGGCGATTTCAGCGGACTCTTTGCGATGAATGACTGGTGGAGCTTATACCGCAGCGCATCTGTCACGTGGTCGGCTTCGACGATGGCTTTTCCGTCGCTGCGCGAGAGGGCGATGAAATTAGCTCCCATGCTGGTCCCGCTCGTGGAACTTGGAATGCTTCCGGGAATATTCGATTTCGCTGTAGATTTAGGCACTGCGCTCGATGTCGATCTCTATCACGCGAAGAGGATCGCTCTCATAGGAATGGGGATGCAGGTTCTGTTCCATACGATGAGCGGCGGCTCAATAAAAAATATCGACGTCGCCAACATGGGACGCGGCGCCCTCGTGGAGCAGCTCTATGCTGGAGTCGGCGGGAAGATTTCCCCCGCCCTGATGCCCGAAGGTTTCAGCGGACTCTTCGCCGCTTCCATGGGAGTGCAGATCATGCTCGCGCCTATTATGGCGGCACATGGAATACTGGCTAAGTTCAATCAGCACAGGATGTGGCAGAATAAACTTTTGCGCTCTTTTTCCGCGGAATCGATCGGAAACTTCATGAGGCTGGCCCTCGGTTGGAATACTTGGCAGGGGACCCTTGCGAGCGGACTGATGCAGGCTTTCGTTCAGTGCCCGTGGATGACTCGCGTCGCACAGGAGCCTGCCGGTTCATCGCCTCAGCGTGGCGCATTTCTGAGCGCGATCAAGCCCCCCGTGAAAACTTCAGGCGCAGGGCAGGCCGAGCGGGATGCTGAAATATTGAAGTCGGCCGATGATCTTCTGAAACAGGCTCAGGTGGCTGGTCGTAGGTGGCCTTTTCTTCTTCCTCTTACGGGCAAAACCCTCGTAGAAAGATTTCCGATGTTTCTTGCGCTGTACTTCACCTGGGCTAAGAAACCCGAGCCGTTCGATACGTATCCGGAGGAAAAATATTACAGGATGATATATCGCGCCCTTGATGCCGACAATAAAAATGCCCTGAGCGCCGAGCATGTGAAATGGTATCTCTCTATGCTCGATGTCATTACCAGAGATTTGGACCCCGAACTCCGCGACGTTCGTGCCAATTTGCTGGTGGCGACCTATGCCGCTATCAAAGGGCCACATCGCGAGGCCATAGAGGATTTCTTTAAAAATCGGGAGTGGCTCTTCGATCACTACGGAATAAGCTGGCTCGACGAGAATGACCTTCCTACTAAAGGCGGGATTTTAGCCGGGCATCATCAGTCCAAATGGTTTCGTGAAAACCTTATTTCGAAGTCTAGTAAATTTTAGTTCCTCACGGGGAGAATATGTCTGAATCTCGGCCCAAGATATCATCTGCAGAAATAGATGGCTGGCCAAAGACGGTCAACATGGACAACTCCGTTGCAGGTATCTGCGTTTCGCCTGAGGCCGGCAGAATAATTTCCTATTCTTTTCACTGCGGCGAAAACCTCCTTTTTGTAAACAGATCCGAGCTTGGTAAAATTCCCGAGAAGGATTCTGCGGAGTGGATAAACTTCGGCGGCATCCGCCTGGATCTGGCTCCACAGAGCTTTTGGGCAAAGAGTCCCTGGGGGAAGAGTTGGCCTCCTCCGCCCATTCTCAACTCGGAGCCATGGTCGCTGTCCTGCTACGATCATGTTATTGAGATGTTAAGCGTTCCAGATTTGAAGTTTTTGGGAATCCAGATCGCGGTCCGCATCGGACTGATTAAATCATCGAGCATCGTTTGCATTGACTCGACTATAAAAAACATTACAGAGGTCCCACTTACGCTTGCAAACTGGATAGTGGTCCAGCTGGCGGCGATCTCTGGTGAAAGCGAAATTTACCTTCCTGCACCTTCCGGTGATTCGCGTTTTTCGAAAGGGTACTCCCTGCAGATGGGCAGCCAGTCGGTAAAGCCTGCAATCTCATCGGATATCTCGACTCTGCCGGTATCGATCGTCTATTGCGCCCTCGAGCGCAAGTTCGGCTTCGACCTGCGCGAGTGGATCGTCTTTCGAAAATCCGGGGAGAGCGAAATATGTTTTGCGCTCTGGGGAGATTTCGACGCCGCCGGATCGTATCCCGACGACAACTCGCATATCGAGCTCTATTTTTCAGAGGGGATGCCATATGTCGAGCTGGAGATGCTCGGGCTCATGCGTTCCGTGGAGGCGGGTGGATCGATATCCGATAACTTTAAATTTGCAGCGGCGACTTGCTCTGGAAAGGTGGTCGAGTTGGGTGAGTGGGGAGTCGCCTGTGAACCAATCCGCATAGATAAAAACTCAGTGAAAGGGCGCTTAGGCTTGTTTTACGAGGGTTTCCTGGTCTTGTCCGAACTCGATAATAACGGAGATAAAGTAGAAATTGCGAGACTGCCCGTTTCGCCGAGGGAGGAGTGCTCTCTCGATTTTCAACTTTCGGATGATATTTCTTTGGGATCGATTCTCGTCGAGATAGAGCAGAAATCAGATCTGGCAAAAAGAATTTTTGTCAAAAAACTGTAAATCTGCTGATTTTGCCAATGATACAGTTGACTTCTGCGTCTGAGATGAATTAACACCTCTGGGTGAGGTAGCTTTGAAAGCTGTTGGCCAGCGTGGAGGATCCGGAACTATGACCTTTATGAGGCTGAAGCGAATCGGCGTTCCCCGTAAGGGGCTTTGTGGAAGGGTTTGCAAGAGGCAGCATCACAAAAAGATCAAGGGTTAACAAATTGAGACGAGCGAGGTGGATGCCCCGCTCGTTTTATTTTATCCCGAGGAGGTGAGGATGTCCCCGCATTCAGCTGTGTTTGCGAGAGCCGCTCCCGTGATGGGAACCATCCCCTTACAATTCATCTCCCCGCTTCCAGTTGTCATGGCGCAGATGATCCCCCACAGCACCTTTGAAAAGGTCGGGGAAGCCGCTCGATGGTTTAGCGCGATAGGTTGTGATGCGATTCACATATCTCCGATCCATCCCCCCAGCCAGATCAACGTCGAAGGAAAGCGCGGCTCCGTGTATGCGGCGCAGGATCATATGCGCGTTGCCCCGTACCTCTATGATCACTCCCTGAATCCTCACAGATGGTTGGATGGGGATTACGTCGATAAATACCAGGACCCGGAGGAGGGTTGGCAGGCGCTTGCGGCGCTGGTCAGTGTCGTCAAAGCTTCCAGAATGAAGCTCGTCGGCGATCTCGTTTTTTGCCACACGGCGCGCGATCCGCAAGTAGTCAGGCACCACCTTTCCCTTTTGGGAGAGGATTTTTACAAGCGAAGCGCGGATGGCACGATCGCCTACGAAGGGGCGATGAACGACGGCCGTTTCGATGCGTGGAAGGACACCGCGGCGATAAATTTTTCGAGCCCTGGCGTTGTTAGCTATTTTACCGACGTAGTGAACAAACATATTGATGCCGGGATTTCCGTTTTTCGCGCGGACTCCGCTGGGAAGATTTCTCCGGACGTGTGGCGGCAGATCATCGCAGGCGCGAAGAGCTATGCCAGCGCGAAGGGGCTCGAAACTCCACATTTCTACGCGGAGGTTTTTGAAAACCAGGCCGCCTACATACGGGCCGGCTTCGAAGGGTCGATCAGCCTCTACAGGTGGGGGCTCACGAAGTATCATCAGGAAAATTACGAGGGCGTCAGGCGCGCCGGGGGGTCGGAGGTCCTCTATCCCGACAATCACGACGTGGACAGGGCCTCTCTCACTCATCCTACGAGACAGGAGATGTACACATACTTGGCGCAGATGGCATTTCTCACCTCCTCTTTCATGTTCATGGAGGGGACGACTCATTTCGAAAAGAGCAAACCCAGCGTATTCCTCGACAGGGTCGGGAGCGAGTATAACACATTCAGCGATCCGGAGCAGAGAGATGCTTCCATGCTGGATCTGCTACGGAAACTGGCGAATCTGAAAAAACAGTTTCCAGTTTTTCATTCCGACGCATACACCAGGCTCGAGATCGACGGCTCGGGGCTCATTCAGGTGAGGCGGGTCGTTCCCCTAGAGGGGGCCGGCGCACAGGCGCAGGAGGCTCTGATTATTTTCAACTCGACCTCCGCCGACCTGAACTTCAGCGTTCCGCTTGAATATCAGTACGGCGGGCACATCTTCTGGACCAACCGCAATAAATTCGGAACTTCCAACGAGGAGCTAAAAACTGTGGACTATCTGCTCCCTGCGCATGGCCTTTCCCTCTTCGTCCGCTCGGTCGCGGATATCGACACTCTCGGCTACAGGATTCCGGGGTACAATTGAGTTATTGTTAAGATGTAACTTCTTGATATGGCTGAATAATTTATCTAGGATCCCCCGAATTTCTTGTCTTGCAATAAAGGCTTCTTTCAGTTAACCGCTGACTTCGTTCCAGCGCAGATTTCCAAGGGTTTTTCAGGGAAATCAGCCTACATAGTATGGAGGATAAATTGAGTTTAAGCGAACTTCGACTTGATGAAAAAAACGTGTCGTTTCTGAGCCAGGCGAGATGGTTTCAACAGAAGGGCTCCCGCATACTCGCGCTGCGCATCCGCGACGAGGTAGTTTTACATGGCGGGGTGAATCTCTGTTTCGTCGATGTGAAGACCTCCGGGCGCGATTCGGAACTCTACCTCATGCTCGTGGACGAATTAGGCGAGCTCCGGGACATCGACCATGAGGCCTTCATTGAATTTTTTACTGCCAATCTCGACATATGTTCCTCCGTGATGACTCGTGGAGGAAGGATTATGTTCACCAAGCATCAGGACTGGAATCTTGGAAAAGGATGCTGCTTCGAGCCGATGCCGCTCTCTTCGAGCAATACGCTGATGAGGATCAAACCGAAAGCGGGCCACGACCTCATGGCGAAGTTCATCAGAAGACTGCAGGCGGGCGACAACGTGGAGGCAAGCATTAATCGGCACATATTCGGTGAAGGGAAATTTTCCGCGGCTCCGATGTTTAAGGGTTCGGTTGAATATGTGGATTCAACTTCCAGAAGATATCATATCGCCAGCCTCTTCGAATATGTCGAGAACCAGGGGAGCGCCTGGGATGTATCGCTGAGAAATCTTTCCTCGTTGATAAGTGAGGCCTCCAGCTCCAAATTTCGGGGGACTCCTGTAAAAGCCGGCATCGCCCGCGAGGCGGATTTCGCCCGGAGGATAGGCGGGGTTCTCGCTTCCCTGCACCTCTCACTGGCGCGTGACGGAGATGGCAGCTTCGGAGTCAGGGAAGTGCTCGATGACGACCTTAGAATCTGGCATGACAACTGGATCATGCAATTTGACAGGGCCTTCGCGCTGCTCGAGGCTTCTTCGGTTCGCAGTCCGAATATGGAAAAAGTGATTTCGATGAAAGCCGATGTACGAAAGTTGCTGGATTCCGGAATCTTCGATCTTAAGTCCATAGGGCACAAGATCAGACAGCATGGCGATTTTCATCTCGGTCAGCTGCTTGTTTGTGATGGGGATCTTCGCATCATAGATTTTGAGGGGGAGCCTCTGAAAGATTATGCGGAACGGGCGATTCATTACCCGGCTCTCAAGGATGTTGCCGGGATAGTGCGCTCTTTTAGCTATGCTGCTTTTGCGGCCTACTTCGATGCTGTCAAGGGAGAGCGTAAAGAATATGACGTGAGCGCTGTTTCCGATCTCTGTTTTGAATGGGAAAGAGTTTCCTGCAGATCTTTTCTGGACGCATACTTCGATTCGTTGCATTCCGGGGGGGCTACCTTTCTGCCCTCCGAAAACAGGGCGCTCACCGAGAGGGCCCTCAACCTCTTCGTTTTGGATAAGGCTTTGTACGAGATCGAATATGAAATCAACAACAGGCCGGATTGGGTGGAGATACCCATAAGCGGCATCATGAAAATAATGGAGGTGAGATGAAAGCAGTTTTTTTTACCAATGAATTTCCGCCTAATGTCTACGGCGGAGCCGGCGTTCATGTCGAATACTTGAGCAGGGAGCTTTCAAAATTGATCGATGTGGAAGTCCATTGTTTCGGAAACCAACGGCTCGACACGAAAAATCTCAGGGCGCGCGGGCATGACTCCAAAGTTTCGCATGATTGTTCTAACCCGAAATTCGAAAAGGTACTCGACGCCTTTACGCGCAACATCAGCATGGCGGCATGTCTCAAAGGGGTCGATATCGTGCACTGCCACACGTGGTATTCGCATCTGGCCGGCCTCATCGCACGGCAGCTTCATCAGGTTCCTATGGTGCTTTCCACTCACAGCTTCGAACCTTCGCGTCCCTGGAAGATGGAACAGTTGGGAAACGCGTATCACTTAAGCAGCTGGGTCGAGCGCTGCGCGATGGAACAGTCCGATGGAATAATCGCCGTGTCGGATGGGATGAAGAAGGACGCCGTAAAATTCTTCGATGTGGATCCGAAAAAAATAGAAGTCATCTATAACGGCATAGATCCTGATGAATACAGATTCAAGGAGAACAAGGATGCGCTCGAGAAATACGGAATAGATAAAAATATTCCTTATGTTCTTTTCGTCGGCAGGATTACCAGACAAAAAGGGATCATCCACCTGGTAAACGCGATAGAGCACATGAACAGGGATGTTCAGATAGTGCTTTGCGCCGGGGCTCCCGATACCCCGGAGATTTCCAAGGAGATGCGCGATGCGGTCGAGAAAGCGAAGCAGAGACATCCGAGGATTCTCTGGATAGAGGAGATGGTCCCCAAAAAGGACGTCATAGAGCTCTATGGGCATGCCGCCGTTTTTTGCTGTCCCTCGGTCTATGAGCCCTTCGGCATCATCAACCTCGAGGCGATGTCCTGCGAGACGGCGGTTGTGGCAAGCGCGGTCGGTGGAATTCCTGAAATCGTCGTGAACGGCGAAACAGGATATCTCGTTCCTTTTGTTCCGGCAGCAGCCTCCTCGGGCGAGCCCGCCGATCCTGCGAAGTTTTCGCGCGACCTTGCCGTGAAGGTCAACGAGCTGCTGGCCGATGAGGATAAGAGGGATCGTTTCGGGAAGGCCGGCCGCAAGCGCGTTGAGGATGTCTTCAGTTGGAGATCCATCGCGAAGACCACCGCGGATTACTACGAAGGCGTCGTGAAAAAATTCAGATCGAAGAAATGAACCGGTCGAGGGGGAAGAAGATGAACCGTGTTTTTATGGCCATATGTGCTGCCGCCGTTGTCCTTGCTGGCTGTGCCAAATCGCAGGATGTCTTTGAAGATGTCGGCGAGGATGTTGCCGGTCCTTCCGCTATGCTGGTGGATGCCGATTCCGGACGCCTGTATCTCGTTAATTCCAACAGTCGAGTGCTCTACGACTGGCATCAGGGAAATTTTCAGGTGCTGGATATCAGCGATCCCACTGCGCCGGAACTGATCAAGAGCGTGCCTACCAGAGGTTTCTCCGGCGGGATCTATTTCGACAAGGCGGCATCCAAGATCTATATGCCCAACAGATACAGCGCCGACGAAAGCGACGAGACGGGGGAGCTGTACCTGTTTTCGACGGATGAGAGCGATCCGGACAAGCTCCTTGAATATACGATTTCCGACATAGGAAAGGACGCCTTTTCCATAGCATGCTGCCATCCCGCTGGGAGGATGTGGCTAACTACGAGTCAGAACAAGATACAGTACATCGATATCGGAGGCGATCTTGCTCCGCGAGATATTTCACTTCTGACGACGTTCGATGATGGTTCATCGCTGGGATGGGCGGAAACCTATCACATGGTGATAAACGCCAACCAAGGCTTCCTCACAAGGCGCGGCTCCGGCGTTATGATAATGAACCTTGATGAAGCGGGGGTCGCCGATGCCTATCCGATGGATTATTTCATTCAGGACCTTCAGAATCCTCTTGGCGTAGCCTATCGTGAAGGGATCCTCTACGTCGTAGGAATGGGCGACGAGGACGGCGAGTGGCGCAAGTACCTGGCTCTCCTGGATGTCTCCGCCTTGACGCCGGTATCTGGCAACAAGCGGACCAAAAAACTGGATAAGGACGATGAGGGGATCCTCCTCGCGATGATAGATGTAGGCGAGAATCCCCAGGAGGTTCTTCTCTCCACCGACTATGCCTTTGTGACCAATATCGATGACGATACGGTCTCGGTTATCGACCTCTCCAAAAGAAAGGTGGTAAAGACCATAGAGGTCGGTGAGGAACCCTTTTCCCTTGGCCTATGTACCTATGGGGGAGAGGAGGACAGCTATCTCTACGTCGGCAACGTCCAGTCCAATACCCTCTCGATAATAGATCTGGTGACCTTGGAAGTTGTCGCCACCTATCCATGAGATGTTTTGGGTCATATAAATCGTTTTTCGATTGTCAGCGTGGGTTCTGTGTGCTAAAGTCCCAGCAATTTTAATGGGTTGAACCGCCTCAGAACCTGTTGCTGGTAAAGCAAAGAGAGAAGATATGAGAATAAAAACCCTCGAAATGAGCGGATTTAAGTCATTCGTGGATCGCACAGTCATAAATTTTGAGGACGGAATTACCGGGGTGGTCGGTCCCAATGGCTGCGGAAAATCCAACATCGTGGATTCGATACGCTGGGTCATGGGCGAGATGAGCGCCAAGCATCTGCGCGGTTCGGCGATGGAAGACGTCATCTTCAACGGCTGCGAAAGCCGCCCGCCGGTTGGAATGGCTCAGGTATTTCTCACCTTCGATAACTCGGACGGCAGGGCGCCTGCAGAATATTCCCAGTACAGCGAAATTCAGGTCGGCAGAAGGCTCTACCGTTCCGGCGAGAGCGAATATTTCATCAACAAGACCCCGTGCAGGCTGAAAGACATAGTTGATCTCTTCCTGGGAACCGGCGTTGGAACCAAAGCATATTCGATAGTCGAGCAGGGGATGGTCGGAAATATTGTTTCGTCGAAACCAGAAGACAGGAGAATTCTCGTCGAGGAAGCCGCCGGCATATCCAAGTTCAAGTCGCGCAAGGAGGCCGCGCTTCGTAAGATGGAGTCAACCCGCCAGAATTTAGCGCGCCTTACCGATGTCCTGGGTGAGTTGGAACGCCAGATGAACTCTTTAAATCGTCAGGCCAAAAAGGCGGAGAGGTTCAAAAAAATTTCCGACGAGCTGCGCGATCGCGAACTCGTGTTTTTTGCCAGCAAATATCGTTCCGCCAGGACCGAGTTAGAGTCGATTCAGAACGAGCACGTGGCCCTTCATCAGGACGAGGTTTCGGCTTTGGCCGAGCTCTCCGGTTTTGAAAGCGGGATGGAGGAGATGCGACTGGCGATATCCGAACTCGAACGAGAGCTGGATGGAGCTTCGCAGCAGCTCTACGGCGTGAAAAACTCCATCAAGCTTTACGAGGCCGAGATAGTTCATAAGCAGAACGAGACTGCTTCGATACAGCAGCAAAACAGGGCATATGCCGACGAGCTCGAGTCTCTTCGCAGTAGGCTGCTGGAGCTCTCCTCTCGCATCGAGGACGCCAACGCTGCCATGGTGGATGCCGACATAAAGCTGGCGGGCTCCTCCAATTTCGTTGAAACCGCCGAGAAGGGGGCCGACGAGATCAGGTCTAAGTTCAGCGATATGAAACGCCAGTGCGATGCGGCCGGAACTTCTGTAATGGAGCTCGCCAAAGAGATTGCGAATCTCACCGCTTCCATGGATCACCTCGAGCGCAGGCGGATAGAGGTCAACGGACGCATCGCTAAAAATCAGGCGGAGCTAGACGGCATAGATTCACGCCGTCAGCAGATAGAATCCGATTTGCACAAGAAGGATGCGGAGCTTTTGGGCCTTCGTCAGATGAAATTCGCAATCGCCGGCGAATCCGAATCCGCGGCCACGACGCTTGAGCAGCAGAAACGCGAGTTCGATGAGGCGGAGAAGAGGGTGCGCGAACTTAGGGATCTTGTTTCAGACAGAAGGTCGCGCCTAGACTCCATAGTTGAACTCAGAAAAAATCTGGAAGGATATCGCGATGGAGTCAGGGCCGTTCTTTCCAGAACCGACTCAGAGGGGAAGAAACTCGAGGGCTTCGTTGGCACGGTCGGGGAAATATTCGAAACGGAGAGCGATTACGAACCTGCGCTTGGTGCCGTCCTTGGGGAAAAACTTCAGTATGTGGTTGTCAAGTCGCACGAGGAAGGCGTAGATGCGATAGACTATCTTCGCACTGCGACGAGCGGCAGGAGTTCGTTCATACCCGTCGGCGTCAGGGCCTCTGAAGAAGCCACGTCGGAGCCTGAAGGGGAAGGGGTTATCGGTCCGATCAAAAATTTTGTGAGATTCAGCGACGAATACAAACAGATCTGCAATCATCTTCTGGGTGATGTGGTGCTCGTCAACGATCTGAAGCTGGCGTTGTCGCTTTGGGAGTCAGGCTCATACAAAAAAACCTTCGTTACGGTCGATGGCTGCGTAGTCGATCCGTACGGCGTCGTTACGGGTGGCTCGGGCGGAGGCGTCGAGGAGCAGCTCGTGGCGCAGAAACGTCGCGAACGCGAATTGTCCGAGGAGCTCGCTAAGTATAAGGGAGAGCTTACCAGAGCCGAAGGGGAAGCGCAGAAGTTCAAGGATCACGTTTCTTCGATGGAACTGAGGGTCGATCAGCTTGGGCGCGATGTGCACAACGAAGAACTGAAACTGATCGGCTACGAGCGCGATATCGAACGCATCAAGGATGAAATATCGAGATACGATCGCGAGCGCGACAAGCTTTCAGTCGAAACTGCCGCTCTCGTGGAGGAGCTGGCCGAGACCGATGCGGAACGCGAGCAGAACGCAAGGAGGCTCGCCGAATGCAACGAACAGCACACCACGCATGAGGAGAGGCTCTCGATCATGCGCAGCGAGCTGGAATCCCTTTCATCCCTTCTAACGGGAAGGGAAAAGGAGCTCATGGACTTAAAGGTCCAGTTTGCGCAGGCAGGCGAGAGGGCCTCTCTGGTAGCCAGGGAGCTCGATGGATTGGTGAGGGACAAATCATCTGTTGTAGCCTCTATCGGAAGGCGACTTGGAGAGATCAACTCGGCCAACCAGAGGTCGGTCGTGCTCTCCCGTGAAATAGATGACTTGAGGTGTGATCTGGATCTTGCGATCAGCGCGTCGACGAACCTGGAAAAAGTCCAGAGGGAGCTGCGCGAAAAGTACGAGGCGGAATCGACCTCGATGCGCAACCGCGAACTTGATATCCGCGAAATCAGGAAACGCCATGATGAGGTCCTTGCGAAGTATCATGATGCGGACATAAAGCTGACCGAGTATAGAGCTAAGGTTCAGTT
The DNA here is from genome assembly GCA_012513515.1 of Myxococcales bacterium. Lineage (NCBI taxonomy): Bacteria > Pseudomonadati > Myxococcota > Myxococcia > Myxococcales > Myxococcales bacterium. The sequence goes on from JAAZCA010000019.1 coordinate 28,618, forward strand.
CATGATCGACGGAATAAGGGAACGCTACCATCTGGATCTCCCTTCCATCGAGGGTCAGTACGCGAAGGACGATCTCGACCTTGATGCCGAAGAGGCGATCGTCGCCGACTTGAAAGATAAGATAGAAAAAATAGGTTCAGTGAATGTCGATGCGATAGGGGAATACAACGAGCTGACCGAGCGCTTTACGTTCATGTCCAAGCAGCATCAGGATCTCGCATCTTCGCTGGATAACCTCTCGAGGGCGATCGCCAAGATCAACAGGACCAGCCGCCAGAGGTTCAGACGCGCCTTCGACGCGGTGGATGCCCAGTTCCAGGAGCTCTTCCCCAAGCTTTTCAAGGGTGGGAAGGCTCGCCTGCTGCTCACCGACGAGGAGAATATCCTCGAGAGCGGCATAGAGATCGTCGCGCAGCCCCCTGGAAAGAAGCTCCAGTCCATCACGCTGCTTTCTGGCGGAGAGAAGGCGCTTACTGCGGTCGCGCTTATATTCTCGATATTCCTCATCAAGCCGTCGCCGTTCTGTCTGCTGGACGAAGTCGACGCGCCGCTCGACGACGTCAACATCGATCGCTTCAACGACCTGATCCGCTCCATGGTTCCTTACTCACAGTTCATTCTCATCACGCACAACAAGCGCACGATGGAGCTGGCGGATATCCTCTACGGCGTCACGATGGAAGAGGCCGGAGTTTCCAAGATGGTCTCGGTGAAGCTGGCCGCCGACAAGGCGCAGGAACCCCAAGTAGCCTAAAATAAAAGACGCTATTATTATGAACGATATCTCATTTCTGGCTGTTGCCGTACCTTCGATATCCATCCTCGTCCTGATGCTAGTTCTGTTTTTGCCGAGGCTAAGGCGGAGGCGTGCTAAAACCCAAGGGATGATCACCTCCACCTCGGATGCGTCGCTCTCCGATAAAATTTTAATGCGCATGTGGTCGCTTTTTGGAGATGGGGATGCTGATGAAAAGCTATTTGCCTCTCTCGAGGAAGCCCTTATCTTTGCGGATGCCGGAATACCATTCACATCGGATGCGATGGCCAACGTCAGGGGAGAAAAATCGGCTCACGATGTCAGAAAAAAATTGGCGGCCTACATGTCATCCGTCTTCCCGAATCGTATCTCTTCGGACCTCGCCTCTCCAGAGGTGGTGATAGTGGTCGGTGTCAACGGCGTCGGGAAAACGACCACCATTGCGAAGCTCGCCGCCTCCAAAATAGCGTCTGGGAAAAAAGTTTTGCTGGTTGCCGCCGACACTTTCAGAGCGGCTGCGGTTGAACAACTGAAAACTTGGGCGGCAAGGCTTTCGTGCGACATTCTCTCTCAGGACAGCGGAGCCGATCCTGCATCGGTCGTCTTCGATGGAGTGGAAAAGGCGAGGGCGAAGGGTTACGATGCGGTTATTATAGATACCGCCGGACGCTTACACACCAAGCAAAACCTGATGGAAGAGCTCAAGAAGATCTGCAGAGTAGCTGGCAAGGCGATGCCGGGGGCGCCTCACGAAAAGCTCATAGTTCTCGATGCTACGGTTGGGACTAACGGTCTTTCGCAGGCCAGACAGTTCCATGATGCGATAGGTCTCACCGGCGCAATAGTGACCAAGATGGATGGGACGGCGAAGGGCGGAATTGTCTTCGCGGTCGCAAAAGAGCTGAGAATTCCCATTTCACATATCGGCGTTGGTGAAGGGATGAATGACCTTCGTCCCTTTGATTCCATAAAATTCGTCGAATCGATTTTGGAAGGATGAGGCTTAGTTCCTATCTTTTGACAGGTCTTGTTTCTGATCAAAAACAATAAAAACGCCGGACTTGAATTGCAAGCCCGGCGCAATTACTTCAATTCATAGACTATTACTTGAAATTCTTTTGAAGCGTCTTGCTGCGTTCGATCAACCTTGCGTTTCGGGCTATTGCCGCATCCATCGCGCCGATCTTGCGGAGTGCGATAGCCGTCTTTGCCGTATTTCCGGATTTTCTGTATTCGGCTGACTTGGCGATAAGCGCCTTTTTCTTTTCGACAGTCTTCGAAACTATCTTCGCCGTTTTTTCTTCCCGCTCCGAGAGATATTTCTTTACGAAGGTCTTGTAGGCCGCTTCGAAAGCCTTCCTCCCCTCGGCGCTGGTCCTTTTGGTCTTCTTCTCCCTGTGCTCCGGATGTTCCTTCAGGAAGTCCTGCCATGTGTATTTCTGATTCAGTGACATCTTAACCATCCTTTCTTGCGTGATGACGAGGTCGCGCTGTTATATATTTTTCCCTTTAAAGTCAAGGATTTAGTTCTAAAAAACAGGCGAGCAGCCAAAGAAGGTTGTTGCTTAACCTCATGATATTACTTAGAAACCTCTCACCATGAAGCTTCTAGCGGTGAATATAGGGAACACGAGCTTTTCCGCGGCTATGATTTCAGACCGCAGGATAGTTGCGCGAGCCGGCATTCCTACCGGCTATGTCAGCTCCAAACGCGGGGTGAGGGCCCTTCTGAAATCGCTCAAGGACGAAGCAAGATTTTTGCCGGATGCGATATGCGTTTCGAGCGTCGTTCCTTCAGTGGAGGGGAAATGCAGGGCCGCTTGCGTCGGGCTTTTTTCACTGAAGCCGCTTTTTGCCTCACATGAAAATATCGGGATGAAGATCCGCGGCTATGATACGAAAAATATCGGTCCCGATCGCCTGCTTTGTTCGATGGCGGCGTATGATAAGTACCGAGATGCGCTGATAGTCATCGATGCCGGGAGCTGTATAACTATCGACGCGGTTTCCAAACGCGGGGAATTTTTGGGCGGCGCGATTCTTCCCGGTATAGAGATCTCCCTGTCGGCGCTGCAGGGCAGGACGGAACGCCTTCCGCGCGTGAAATTCAAAAAATCACGCTCGCCGGTGGGAAAGGATACAGAAGGGTGCATCCTATCGGGGATCAATTTTGGGATCGCCGGTGCGATTGAAAATATAATCTCAAAAATTTCCACTAAGATGGAAGCCGCCCCTCTCATCGTAGTAACCGGAGGGGATGCCGAAGCGATATTCACGCTTTATTCCGGATCAGCTTTTCTGGAGAGGGACCTCATTTTCGAAGGCCTGGTCACCTTCGCCAGAAGGACTTGCACAGTTTGAATTCGGCAATTTTCATGTTGAAGTCCCGAAGAGTGATCGAAGTGAGGATGAAATCCGATCGTAAATAAAATAAAAATAAAAATAAAAATAAAAATAAAAACCGCCGGGGTTGCCGGCGGTTTTTGTAATCAAGATCAAATCCTGTTTCAGAACTGTTTGATCTGCTGTGTCACTACCACGCCCGTGTCGGCGTTGACGTAAAACCTCACGTGTCCGAACGCGAACCTCCAGTAGAGGTCTTCAGCGGATTGTTTAGGGCCGACGCCCTTTGGCAGCACGACCAGTTCCGTTATGTCGCTGGCGGAGGTGATGCTCTCGGCGACCCTGAGCGCGTCCACAAATACCTCTCTCTCGATGACCTGTATGTCGCGCTGAGCTCCCTTTTCGAGTTCATCGTATTCGCTGAGAGAAGGCCTCTCCTCTATTTGAGCCAGGACCCTGTCGTGATTATCGAGGATTGCGCGCGCGGTCTCGCGGGCCTTTTCCAGCGCTTGTCTAGGCTCGACCTTTACGGTCGGGTTTATTTTGATGTTTAAGCGTGCATCGCTTGAGGAATATGCGCGTGAGTCGCCATTTGCATCCTTGAAGACGATCAGCCCCGACCCCAAAACCCTCGCAACCTTGCCGCCTTCGGCGAAGGCGTATTGGAGCATGTGGGTTCTTGAGAGGTGCGGGCCATAAGCGGTAGGCTGCGGTATGAAGAGGAATGTGTCGGAGTGGTCGGCTATTATCCTTGCGAATTCGACTCCGAATTTGGTTCTTTTCCCGGTTGGCTTTTTATCCTTGCCGAACAGATCCCTGTTCATAGCCGCGGTCTTTATGATCTCCGCCAGTTTTGCGTAGTCCAAGCCATACTTCGAATTTCCTTCGACGAGCACTTTAGCACCAGCTAAGACTGCATCGACGAAGTCGGCAGGGCCCGGTTTATTCGTGGCGTAATGGAACCCATGTTCTAGCAACAAGGCGGCTCCGAGATCCATGGCTGCGCGCGTGTCGCGAAGGAGATCCTCCATCGCCAGCTTGGTGCTCCACCAGAATCCGCCGTAGATCTGTCCTCTGTCATGGACCTCGGAGGATACGTCAGCGTATTTGAGTGAGTGAGCCACGGTCCTCAAACCCAGCGTCGGTCCATAGTTCCTTCCGATGTTGGGAGGAAAATCTTCAGAGAGTTCCGGGTCGTTGCGCATTAGCGCGACGATGCTGTCGGCAAACCCTTCATGTATGGCGCCGCCGTCCCCTGAATACCACTGGCTGAGGGCTGGGATTATTCTGTCGAAAGCCAGATGCCCACCTTCGTGTCCAACGATATCATGATCGCTGGCAAGATGCCACTCGCCCACGCTTGACCTTCTGCCGGTTCCGAATGTGAGATCGACAGCTGAAGGATTGTACCATGCGTTAACATCGTCGACCGCATTCACATTGATGAGGATCGGGAAGACGTTGGGGGCTATCTTCGCCATATCGTAGCCGAGTGTACCCATGTATATCATGAGGCTGGTGAAGGCGTAGTAGGCTTGCACCTGATCGAAGCCGTCCGTGGTCACCAGGTTTTGCAAATACCCTCTGCTGTTCTTAGGCGGTTCCGGCGTGAAAGGACTCTGCATGAAATTTCCATTTAGCTGCGTTCGCCCCTTTACGCGAGCCCACTGGCCGATGAGTTCCTGCGATCCTTCGGGGAGGCCGGGGAGCGCGACCATCATCGTGCGCCCGTAGCTTGAGACGAGATTCGCATTTGTCCAGACCTGAGCGTTGTATGGAGTCGTTCGCGGAACGTTGGTCGGCAAATACCACCTGTGCTCGGGGCTGCATCCTATCGGCCTTGCTACTTGGATATATCCGAACGGAAATGCGATGCCAGCAGACAGACCTGCCTCGGGGATACCTACGGCTGCGGATATCATAACGAACTCCTTTTCTCTCCCCCGATATCTGGAACTCTAGTATGACGCAGGGTTCCAAGTCAATCCATCTTATTTCTTTTTATGGGGAGAATAGGGCTTCGATGGTGTTGACAATGCGCCCCCCCGGTAGTAGCAGAACGCTGTTTGCCTCAAGGGGTGTCCCCTTTTGATCTTTGTAAATAGTGTAATTGATAGCCGTATTTCAAATTGACTGTCGCCTCGCAATGAGGCGGCCATGGGAGAGAGGGATATCATGCTGATCGGTATACCGAAGGAGATTCTTCATCACGAAAATCGTGTCGCGGCCACGCCGGAGACGGTTAAAAAGTACAGGGAGATGGGTTTTGAGGTCCTGGTAGAGGGCGATGCCGGAAAGGGGGTTTATGTTTCCGATGAACAATATCGCGAGGCCGGCGCCAGGGTCCTTACCGATGCGGTCGAGCTCTTTCAACAGTCAGACATAATCCTGAAGGTCAAACAACCGTGTCCTAACGAGCGCTATGGAAAGCACGAAGCTGAGATGATAAAAGAGGGAGGGACCTTGATCACCTTCCTTCATCCGGCCGCCCCTTCCAACCACTCGATGATAAAGACATTGAGAGATCGCAGAATTCTCTCTTTCACGATGGACAGCATACCACGTACCTCCCGCGCCCAAAAGATGGATGCCCTTACCTCAATGAGCACGATAACCGGTTATAAATCCGTACTGGTCGCCGCAGGGCATCTGCCGCAATTTATTCCGATGGTCGGAACAGCCATAGGGATGACAAAACCGGCGAAGGTTTTAGTCATAGGTGCTGGGGTGGTGGGACTTCAGGCCCTTGCGACTGCAAAGCGTCTTGGTGGAATAACTACCTGCGTAGATATTCGACCGGAGGCTAGGGAAGAGGCCAAGAGCCTCGGAGCGAAGGTCGGCGAGTTCGAAGTTCCCGTCGAACTTGCAAAAGGGGAGGGAGGTTACGCAAAGGCGCTTCCCAAGGAATGGATTGAGAAGGAACGCGCATTTTTGGCTCCGATTGTGGCGGATTCGGACATCATAATACTCAGCGCTCTGGTCCCCGGGGAGGTCGCCCCGGTCCTGATTACCGAAAAGATGATAGCCGGTATGCGTCCGGGCTCCGTCATCGTGGATGTTTCTGTCGATCAGGGCGGTAATTGCGAGGCCACTAAACCGGGCGAAGAGGTAAGGGTCCACGATGTGATGGTCAGCGGAGTACAGAACATACCTGGAAGCGTGCCCGTGCATGCGAGTTGGCTCTATGCGAACAACATGGTTCAGTATCTGTCAAATCTGTACAAGCAGGGCCCTGGACAGATCGACTGGAATGACGATATAGTGAAAGCCACCCTTGTCACCAAGAACGGCGAGATAGTTCACGATGGCGCGAGAAAGGCGATGGGGTTGGCATAAACTCAGGAAAGGTAGAATAAATCATGACTGATCTTTACGTTCTGCTGGGCGTGTTCGGAGGATCTCTTCTGGTCAGCTATTTCCTGGTCTCAAAGGTCCCGCCGCTTCTCCATACTCCGCTTATGTCCATGACTAATGCGATTTCGGGCGTGACTATCATCGGTGCGCTGATTCTATTTTCTACATCGATGAATGTTATCGAAAAGATCATAGGCTCTGTCGCTCTGCTCATGGCGACCTTCAACGTCATCGGGGGCTTTGCGATAACCGATCGCATGCTCGGTCTTTTCAAAAAGCGCAAGGAGGAGGCGTGAATTCATCAGTTTCGATTATAGTTGATGCCCTGATAGTCCTGATACTCTTTGTGGGGCTCGCTCAGTTTCGGAATCCCAAGGGGGCGAGAAAGGGAAACGCCATGGCCGCAATCGCTATGATGTGCGGCATACTGGTTGTATTTTTTCACGATGGCCTTGCCTATCCCGCACTCGTTTTGCCCTTGCTTATCATAGGTGCCGTAGTCGGATGGGCTGTCGCGGCTAAGGTCACGATGATACACATTCCGGGAATGGTAGCTTTCCAAAATGGGGCCGGTGGGGCTGCGGCGCTTCTGGTCTCTTTCATAGAACTCTGGAGAGGCGGGGGGGGCGAGGGTTTGATGGTGATCTCTAAGGTCTCGGGGCTTTTGGGGGTGATAGTGGGTGCCGGAACGTTCAGCGGCAGCATGGTCGCAAGCGCAAAGCTCATGGGAATGATGAATCCAAAACCGTCGGTTCTCAAGTTCCATGATTCAATCATGGCCTTTCTTACAATTGCGATAGTTATCCTTTCATTTTTTGTAGGGAGTTCCAATCCTGTAGCTGTGATCGCTGTTCCTGCTGCGCTGGCTGTTTTAGGATGTGCGTTGGGAATCATATTTTCCATCCGCATAGGCGGTGCTGATATGCCAGTGCTCATTTCTTTTCTAAATACGACTTCAGGTGTAGCTGCTGCGTTTTGTGGAATCATAGTCAGCAATCGCCTTTTGATTTCCGCAGGCGCGATCGTCGCGGCTTCCGGTTCGATACTTACGTACATGATGTGCAAGGCTATGAACCGGAGCATGCTCAAGGTGTTCTGGGGAGGTTCTCTTTCAGATGGCATGGCGGCTGCTACTGAGCCGGTTTTAAACGAAATTTCCGGTGCCGCTTCCGGCGATCCGCTGGAAAGGGCGGTGGAGGCGCTTGGTTCCGCAAAGAGCGTCGTAATAGTTCCCGGATACGGCATGGCGATAGGTCAGGCGCAATTCAGAGTGAATGAATTAGCGCAGCTCCTTGAAAAGGCCGGCAAGGAGGTTCGCTTTGCGATTCATCCGGTGGCGGGGCGAATGCCGGGGCACATGAACGTCCTTCTTGCTGAAGCCGATGTCCCCTATGACAAACTTTTCGAGATGGATGCGATAAATCCATCATTTCCGGAGACGGATGTAGCGATGGTCGTCGGCGCCTGCGATGTCGTCAATCCCTCTGCTATAGATAAACCAGGAACTCCTATAACTGGAATGCCTATCTTGAAGGTCTACGAGGCGAAAAGCGTCATAGTGTGCAATCTCGACGAAAAGCCGGGCTACTCCGGGGTTCCCAACTCACTGTATGAACAGCCGCACGCAATCTTGCTCTTTGGGAATGCGCTGGAAACGGTCGGCAGCATCATAGATGGGATGTCAGTCAATCCGGCTTAAGTATAATGTTCTTATAAATCAACACGTTAACCATGACGCGGCGGGGTGATGTCGATGCTGCACCCCGCCTTTTCTATTCTGCAAAATCCGTCTAAAAAATCTTCATCAAATTTCGCAACAAAATCTTCATAGGGGCGATAAGGTTGCAAATGCCAAACAAAATCTCATTTAGATTTTTGTGTATCTTTGCCCTCCTGCTTTTTACCTCGTGCAGCGGGAGCAAGGGAGGGCATTTATTCAATTCAGATGGATCGCTGTATCCTGTGACGCCTTTTACGATCACGGATGATTCGCAGCTGATAGGTGGACCTGTGGCCCAGGGGCGCGTCGGCGATGTTCTTCTGCAGAACGATCGGATCAGGGTAATAATACAGAAACCTAGAAAAAATGCCGGTGTAAATTCCTTCGGTGGACACATAATCGATGCGGATATAGTCAGAAAAGAGGGGGGGGCCGGACAGGATAACCTTGGTTCGCTCTTTCCGCTGGTGAATATCGAGTGGACGGTCAACAACCGCAACTACGAGGTGATCTCGGATGGCTCCGACGGGTCGAATAAGATACTTCGTGCCTACGGAATAATAGACGTGTACGATTATCTCGATCTGGATTTTATAGGCGATGTTGCAGAGGCCGTTGCAGGGCAGCGCATAAGTTTTCCAAACAGGTTTGACGACAGGCGTAATCCATTCAATATCTACGAAGACTTGAGAAAAATCAGCAGGGAGGTTGTGACCGATTTTATTCTCGAGCCCGGCAAGAACTACGTCAGAATAGAGATGACTTTCAGAAACGATGGCGACCGCGATGTGAAGCTTCCTATTGGTCAGTTCATAAATGATTCGGGGCAGATTTCGATGTTGATACCGGGGGTTGGCTTTACGCCGGATCTCATGACCCAGCTGGGCAGCAACACTCCCGCTATGATCTTCGCCGGATTCGAAGGGGTCGACGTCTCCTACGGATTTTTCTTCGACCCATCGCAGTTCGTAAATTCCGAGACCGGCGACTATCTGACGACAACTTCAGTCAGCTATTCAGGTGTGAACGGAATAATCTTCGGAGAAGAATTTCTCAAGCTCACCCCGCTCGGCGGTGGTGATCCGGCGATAAATTTTACCATCCCGGCTGGGGAGTCCAGGACGGTGAAGAGCATCTTCGTCGTGGGCGACGGCTCGGCAGGCTCGGTGTTCGATGCAGGGCTTGCTGCGATAGGCGTAGCGGCGCGACCGATAACCGGTTCGGTTGTGGACTCAGATGGGAATCCCGTCGAAGGGGCTACTGTCGCAGTTATGCACAAAGGATCGACTCTTATCACCTATCGTACGAATTCCTCCGGAGGTTTTGGAGGGCTTCTTCCAACAGGTGGCGATTCAAAATCCCGTCTGTTCGGCAGAGGTAAGTACAGCATCATCGTGGAATACCCCGGGTATCACCTCAACGGGACATCCGATGCGGGTGAATGTTCGCCCGGAGATATCGATCTCTTTGCAGAGGCGAAGGCACACGTCGTTTGCACGCTCGGCGAGACGGGGACTGTTGAAATGACAGGCCCGGTGATTGACGATGAGACTGGAGATGCCATCCCTGCGAGGCTTACGATAGTCGGCGAGGACCCGAGCCCGAACAAGGTAGGTTCGGCCGGGCGCTTCAGGTCTACGATATACTGGGAGCTGACGTTTGGGATTTCTGGCTTTAAATACATCGGCGTCGACGGCAGCTTCGATCTTACGGGCGAGAAGTCTTTCAATATAGAGCCTGGGATTTACAGATTCGTGATAACCCATGGTCCGGAATATACTTCGCATGAACAGGTAGTCGAAGTTTCGGCCGGCTCGAAGATATCGCTTTCGAATATCGTTCTTTCGCGTGCTACAAGAACCCCAGGTTATATAGGGGCGGACTTGCACGTTCACTCTATCGTCAGCCCTGATTCAAATATGCCTCTGGAGCTCAGAGTTTTATCCGCAGCCGCCGAAGGCATCGACGTGCTTCAATCTACGGACCACGATTTTCTTTTGGATTATTCGGATGCCCTTTCGAACGCTGTCAAAATGGGAATCGTCAGGGCCGATTCAATAAAGGTTTCAGTGGGGGATGAAGTCACCCCCAATCATTACGGGCATCTTAATGTTTTTCCCCTGCTTGCGGATCCTCTCGATCCCGAGGGGGGCGCGGTTGATTGGAGCGCGTCGGATCGCGATGAGGTTTCACCCTCTCCCGACTACGGCCTTTCCTTAGACGATCTTATCTCGCGCCTCAGGGAGGACCCTGGTGAGGAGGTAATTCAGATCAATCACATCATGGATAACCCCACAGGCCTTCCTCTCGCCAGCGGCTGGGTGACGACGCCATTTTATATGGATACGCATGGAGTCGCGCCCCTGGCTAGTTATGCCGATCCGGTTGAAAGAAGGATGGAGCCGCGTTCGAGCGGTACATCTTTTCCGTTGGAGTTTGGTACGAGTGCCCTGGTGACGACAGATTTCGATGCCATGGAACTGACGATCGGCCCTCATCAGCATGACGGTGACATATTTTTCAAGTCCGCGCTGCCGACATGGTTCAACATGCTCAATTTGGGTTTTCAGGTCACCGCTACTGCGTCATCCGACAGCCATAGGTCTGCGGCCAATCCCATGGGGCTGCCGAGGAATTACATAGCGAGCAGCGTCGATCCGCGCGACGCCATCGGAGGCGGATATTCCGATATCGATCTCGAAGAATATGCGATCTCCATCAAGGGTGGAAGGGTAACCGTATCCTGCGGGCCGGTTGTGATGATGTTTGCAAAAAATGAATCCGGCGAAAAGGTTTCGATAGGAGAAAAAATATCGGGCCGCGATATAGAAATCACAGTATCGGTTAGCGCCCCCTCTTGGGCGTGGTTCGACACTGTGGAAATTTACGCGAACTCCGAGCCGATTCCAGTCGACGACGATACAGGAATTCCGATGCAGGGCTCCGCAGCGGACCCCGCCGACTTCTACAAACCGTATCATCTTCCAAAATATACATACAATACCTCGCGGGTTTTCAGGCTTTCCGACGGCACTCTTGAGAATTGGAGCGAAGAAGGGGGGGTCATAAATGCCAGCCTTTCGTTCAAGATGAACTTTAGCGAGGATTCATGGGTGGTCGCGCTCGCTCGCGGGACGAGGAAGACAGACGGGTATAGGTCCCTCTTTCCGGTGGTGACCAATGTGCTTGTCAAAAGCGGCAATGAGCCGGAGGAATTCGATCCTGCCGACCTTTCATCCTTTCATGTTGACAAGAAGGTCGGCGCTGTGGCGTGGGGACTTAGCAATCCTATCTATGTGGATGTCGACGGCGATGGCTTTCAGGCAAAATGGAAGAAATACTCTCCGGTTTCGAAATAAACTCTATGGGAGTGGCGAAGACTTGTTCCTGTTGTGATGTCTGGGCTTGAACTGGTGCATGCCTGTCCCTGTCCCTGCCTGCCTGTCAGACGGAGCAAAACGATCCAAATCAATCCAGGTTGACATGGGCTATCCTTAAAATCGATTATTAGATTATTTTTATGGAGAGATCGTACCTGTAAAAAGGGTGATTCAGAGTTCGAAGTTCTTTGTAGCTACTAATGAATAAAATTTGTAAATGTAAATGGATATGGAATTGCACGTTTTTCAAGTTAGAGAAAAATATTTTTTAAATTCTGTTCTATTCCTCTGCTTCTGGTCCCGGAGGACTAGTCAGCCTTAGAAATATCGCCTCGTTTATTTTTCGTCCAAGCCTTGTGCATAACTCTCGATATTTTCCAAGCACCCAGTCCGGGTTTCCTATGAAATACGTGTGGGAGATGTTCAGCTCTTTTCGATGTTCTATGATGGATTCAACGATGGCACGATATTCCCGTCGTCGTTCGATTGGATCTTCACTTAGGGCGAGATATGAAGGGGATGGTGTTATTAAGGGATCTTCTCTGCCATAGGCGTAATATCCATAGGATGACCAGTCGTTATCCCTCGGATGCCTCACCTTTTTGGCCCTGTGTTGGTTGAGGTCGATGTATGCCATGACGGTCAGCATTTGGTGGTCGGACTCGATTATCGGAGATTTGAAACGATCCATTACCACCTGCCCGCGTCTTTTGAGCTGCTTGTTGACGATCCTCGCGAATCTGCTGTTCACGAGGCGGAAAAATGCGGAAAACTGTTCTTTGCTATCCAGTTTTCCCGCAAGATGCGGATGGTTGTCCATGAAATTGTATGAATATATTTCTACGCCGTATCTGTTTTTGTATTTCAGGAGGAGATCATAGTACGCGCGTTTTGCCCATTCCCATTGCAGCAACCAGTCCCTGTTGTGACACTGCCAGGTGACATGGAAGAAAGCGCCATCATAAATGATTTCATATCTAGGCAGATAGGCCATGGTAAATGGTGAAAGCAAATCGGATGCCATTTGGAACTCTCATAAAATAGCTCTAAACGTGTGTTTGGGTGGAATCGCTTAGGCAGGAGTGACCGATTTTACTCCAGTTGGCTGTTTTTGCTCCGTCCGACGTGCTCCGTCCGACGTGCGTCCGACCTGGACTGACGGTGGATGGAAGGTGAGTGGCTGTTGCTCCGTCTGATTGAATTTGATTGAATTATGATTGAATTGATTGAATTCCCTTGACCTTTAGTTCTGCCTTATATAGTTAGCCACGCCTAACATTTTAAAGGAGCGAGAGATGACGGAACAGCTCTCCCAGAGCATGGAGGACTACCTCGAGGCGATACTCAGGATCTCCGCCGATAAGAAGGTCGTGCGGGTGCGGGATCTCGCCTCCGAGCAGGGAGTTTCGATGGCATCGGTCAGCGGTGCTATGAAAAAACTGGAAAAGCAGAATCTGGTAACCCACGGCAAATACGATTTCATCAGACTCACACCTTCAGGAATAAAGGCCGCTACGGAGGTGGCGAGGCGTCATTACATACTGAAAAATTTTTTCATCAACGTCGTAGGGGTCGATCCGAAAACTGCGGATGACGACGCCTGTGCGATCGAACATCATATAAGCCGAAAGAGCATCAAGGGAATTTCCGACCTGCTTGCATCCGCAGGAGAAGCCTTCGACGACAAGGGGGAGCCCTCTATATGACTACGCTCAACATGATCAAGCCCGGAGAGCACGCCGTCGTATGCGGCGTGTCAGGCCCCATAAGAAGGCGCCTTACGGAGATGGGGTTCGTCAGAGGAGCCTGCGTATACGTGAGGAGGGTGGCGCCGCTGGGCGACCCCATGGAAATCAGATTTTCCGGCTATAGCCTTTCGATCAGGAAACACGAGGCCGCAGATATCAGCGTTGAGAGGGTTTCGCCATAATCTATGAAAAAGAGAATTCTGAAGGTAGCTATAGCGGGAAATCCCAACTCGGGGAAGACCACGATATTCAATTCACTGACCGGGACTCGGCAAAAGGTTGCGAACTATCCTGGTGTGACCGTCGAGAAGAAAGAGGGGAAGTTCAACTGCTCGGGCTATGAATTCCACGCAGTAGATCTTCCGGGTACGTATAGCCTTACGGTCAGTTCGGAGGACGAGCGCGTCGCGAGGGATTTTCTTCTGGAAGAAAATCCGGACGTCATAGTCGATGTGGTCGACGCATCTAATTTTGAAAGAAACGCCTATCTCACTTCCCAGCTTTTGGAGCTGGGGAGGCCTCTCGTTCTTGTTCTGAACATGAGCGATCGCGCTGCGTCGATGGGACAGAAGCTCGATCTCGCCATGATATCCGAGCTGCTCGGGTGCGAGGTGGTGGAAACTGTCGGGTCCAGAGGGTGTGGGATATCAGCGCTGAAAGAGGCCATACTCAGGGCCTCTTTCTCATCGAGGATTCCAAACGCAGTGGATTACGGCCAGGAAATAGGCGACGCTGTTTCGACAATAGCGTCGAAGATAGATGCTGCCTCCGAAAAATCTTCATCAGTGCGGCACAAGTCGAGATGGTTTGCGGTAAAACTTCTGGAGGCCGAACGCGGAATCGACGAAAAGCTCGCGGGTTTTACGGGAAGCGCGGCAAAGGGGATCTACGAGGAGGCGCGCCGAATGGCCGATGGGATAGAGGGACATCACGGCGCACCGATGGATATTTTGATAGCGGAGCGTCGGCACGGATTTGCCGCAGGGCTCTACCGCGAAGTTCAGATCAGCGCCCCTGCCTATGTAAAAGGAGGATTTTCTGAAAGCATAGACGATATACTCACGCACAGAATTTTTGGGATCCCGCTTTTTTTCGCGATCATGTACGCTGTTTTCTATATCACCTTCACATTGAGCGAATTTCCGATGCGGCTGATAGAGGGTGGAATAGGCTGGATTGCCGAAAGCATCGAAATCCTCTGGCCGGCTGAAAGCATGCTCAAATCCCTCGTTATCGACGGAATGATATCCGGCGTCGGCGGGGTGATGGTCTTTCTTCCCAATATAGCCCTCCTGTTCATGTGCATATCGATCCTGGAGGACAGCGGCTACATGGCGCGCGTAGCGTTTATCATGGACAAACTAATGCACAAGATAGGGCTGCATGGAAAGAGCTTCATACCCATGGTGATCGGCTTCGGATGTTCAGTGCCGGCCATCGTGGCGACCCGTACCCTCGAGAACAGGCGCGACAGACTTGCGACTATTTTTGTCATACCCCTGATGAGCTGCGGCGCGCGGCTGCCCATATACACCCTCATCATCCCGGCATTTTTTCCGGAAAGCTGGAGGCCGAAGGTTTTGTGGATCATCTACTTTGTGGGGATCGTTCTGGCTGTCGCCGTGATAAAACTCCTCAGGGTTTCGGTTCTAAAGGGGGATTCCTCTCCATTCGTGATGGAGCTTCCTCCTTACAGGATGCCGACCTTGTCCGGCATATTGATTCATATGTGGGAACGCTCCAAGCTGTACCTGAAAAAAGCAGGCACGCTCATATTGGCAGTCTCAATCATAATGTGGTTTCTTACATCGTATCCACGCCCCGTTTTCAATCCCGCCATGGAGGCGGGTTCCCGCCAAGATAGTGAGGTCATCTTGCAGGCTGTCGCTCTCAAGAGCTCCATAGCCGGAAAGATTGGCGCTGCCATCGAACCGGCCATAAAACCCCTCGGCTTC
Organism: Myxococcales bacterium; assembly: GCA_012513515.1. Classification (NCBI taxonomy): domain Bacteria; kingdom Pseudomonadati; phylum Myxococcota; class Myxococcia; order Myxococcales; species Myxococcales bacterium. Next base: position 43,875 of record JAAZCA010000019.1, read on the forward strand.
GATTGGAGAATCGGGACGGCTCTGATAGGGGCCTTTGCCGCGAAAGAGGTTTTTGTCTCACAGATGTCGATCATATTTTCACTCGAAGGCGAAGGCGTATCCTCTATGACCGAAGTCCTGCAGCGCTTTTACAGCCCTTTGGTAGGGGTATGTGTCATGTTGTTCTGCCTGATAGGGTTTCCCTGTTTCGCAACGCTTGTGATGACGCGCAAGGAGACCGGTTCGACGAAATGGGCAATCTTTCAAGCCGTGGGGCTTACCGCGCTTGCCTATGTGGTGACTTTTGCGGTATATCAGTTCGGCCAGGCCTTTGGGATAGGCCTGATTTAGGAGGAAATCGTGGAAAAAATCGTTTTGGGTCTGCTCGTAGTTGCTGCGGTGGCATATCTGGTCTGTAAATTCAAGAATTCCTCTAAAGGTTGTTCTTCGGGAGGTTGCTGCTGTGGAAGCGCTGGCGATAAGGAGGAAACCGACGACAAAAAGGATTGTGATCACCGCTGAAATTAGGTAAATTCGCACGCGATGCGAACTCTAAAATTATCTGATTTTAAAGGATTTTCAGTAGTCATCCTTCTTCTTGTGGCCGTATTTTCGGCGAGTTTCGCCGATGCGGCCGTTTTCAATCCAAAGCTCAATTGGAGGACGATCCGAACCGAGCATTTCAAGATAAACTTTCCGGAGAAGATAGAGCCCGTTGCGAAAAAGGCGGCGCAGATTCTCGAAGAGGCTTATCCTCAGGTCACTGAGAGATGGGACTGGCGTCCGTGGGGCCAGACCGAAGTTGTGCTGGTCGATAACACCGATGATTCAAATGGGATGGCGACCGTTCTTCCCTATAACTGGATGCTCATATATGTGGTTCCTCCCGATCCGGATTCGCCCCTCGCGCATTACGACGACTGGCTCAAGATGCTCCTCATTCACGAGTTCACACACATCGTCCAGATAGATGCCTATGGCGGCATCTGGTATCCGGTGAGGGTTTTGCTCGGCAAGACGGTATCCCCAACCGGAATAAACCCGACCTGGCTGAGGGAAGGCATTGCTCAGTATGACGAGACGACGCTCACCGAAGGCGGAAGGGGACGCGGCAGCAGCAGCGAGATGATCGTCAGAACTTCAGTTCTTGAAAATAAATTTCCTGCAATAGATCAGGCCGACGGTCTGTCGTGGAAGTGGCCTGGATACAGGGCCGCTTATGCCTACGGAATCATGTTTGTGCACTGGCTCGTCGATAACTATGGAGAGGAAAAATTCCTGGAATTCGACAAGCGCGTCAGAAAGTCGGTTTTGCTGGGCATGATTAATCATCAAGCGAGAAATGTCTATGGCAAGACCTTCTACGAGCTCTGGCGCGAATGGTATCAGTCTCTCAAAGACAAGTACGAAAAGGAATGTGCTCCTCTCGTGGCAGCAGGGCTGACCGAGTTTTCGATAATGATCTCAAGCGCGAGAGATGAACAACTCTCCGCACCAGAGATTTCTCCAGATGGGAAAAAGATCGCTTACACAGCGACATCTCCTCATCATTCCCCGCGTGTTCTTGTGAAGGATCTGGAGAGTGGAAAAATTGAAACGATCGCCAAGAAGGCCAACGCCAGCCAGATTTCCTGGAGTTCCGACGGAAGAAAGCTGGCATATTCGGCTATGGCGCGTTACAAGAGGTATGACTACTTCTACGACATTTCTGTCTATGATTTTGACATCGAAAAGAAAAACAAACGCATCAAAAAAATAACGAATGGCAAGAGGGCGCGCGACCCCGATTTTTCGTCTGACGGAAAGTTTTTGGTCTATGTCGCAGGCAGCATGGGAAGCGACTCCTTGATGCGCTACGATTTTGAGGGGAAAAAGAGTTCGATCTTAGCCAAGGGCGAAAGCCAGTTTGTCCAATTTGCAAACCCGCGCGTTTCGAATGACGGAAAATACATAGCCGTGTCGGTTTGGAAGAAAGGGGACGGCTGGCGCGTGTACAGGTATGACATAGACGGAAAAAATCCTCGCAGGCTCACGTCGGGAAGCGGACTCATCATAGAGGCGCGCCCGTCGTGGAGTTCTGACGACAAGTTCGTATTGTTCGCTTCAGACGAGAGCGGCATCAGCAATATCTACAGGGTTAATTCCTTCGGCGGCAAAAAGGAGATGCTCACCAATGTTCTGACCGGGGTGTTTCAGCCCGTCTTTGTTCATGGCGTCGGCATCATCGCTCAAATGTACGGGGTGAAGGGATTTGAGATAGCGAGCATGGTGGTTCATCCCGACGCCAAGGAGCCAGTTTCCTCTTTGAAAAAACAGGAGAGCTCAGGTTCGTACTATTTAAAAAGTAAGAGCGGGAATCTCACTGGCGTCGGCATCGGTGAATCCGGTGAAGAGAGTTCCCTGCCAAAAGGACTTTCACTGGTCGGCGCAAATCCATTTGCTGGTGAGCAGGAGATAAAATCTGAAAAGTACGTGGCGTTCGGTAAATCGCTGTTTCTTCCGAGGTTTGTGATTCCAGGGGCGGCCTACGGCGATGATGCCTTCTTTGCCACGATATTCACAGGCGGAACCGACCCTCTTAACTGGCACAGATGGATTCTTTCAGGAACGTATAGGTCCGATGCTAATTATTTTGGGTCTGCTTTCAGCTATAGCTACAACAGATTCAGACCGAGCCTTGGTTTTGGTTTCAGAGATTACGCCGTTGATTTTGGAGAGGTGCTTTTTGCAGCTACCGGCAGGCAGATGCATCTTTATGAAAAGAGACGCGGTTTTTTTACTTACTTATCGGTCCCTGTTCAGAGGCATGCATTTTCTTTTGGGTACTATTATGAAGACCATAAGGCAAAAAATTCTCTGATGCCGATAGAAGCTGCAGGTCTCAACCTCGGTAAATTTGCGGGGCTGCGGGGGCAGTATCGCTATGGCGATGCAGAGGAATATCCGGCGTCGATAAGCCCTGAAAATGGCAGGACGATAAATCTCCATATTACCGGAACGAATAAAATTTTTGGCAGCGGCGATAGAAATGAACAGATAATATTCGCAGGGGATTGGCGAGAGTATGTAAGGCTATGGCATCATCACGTCCTGGCGCTCCGAGCCAGCGGCGGTATTACGTGGGGAGATATCCTGGTTCAGGGAACCTTCGGAATGGGAGGCGCGATAGGGGAAGGGACGCTCGCTAGCGGCGGTTCCTATAACTATTTCCCGTTCAGGGGGCTTCCAGTTTCGGCGTTGTCGAGAACGAGAGCCATGCTCTTTTCAGCTGAGTACAGATTTCCAATAGTGGACGTGCTGCGCGGCCCCGGGACAGTTCCTTTCTTCCTCAAGGATATCAGCGGGGCGCTGCTCGCAGATTATGGAAACGCATGGAACGCTCATGAAGGCGGTTCGGACAGCATTTCCACATTCTTTGATGATTTTCTGCTGAGCGTAGGCGCCGAGCTGAGAGCAAATTTTATAATAGGCCACGGGCTTCCTATACACGGAAGGCTTGGCTATGCAGTGGTGGTTGTCAACAGAGACAGGCTCGGCAATCTCATAGATCCTCTGCTCAAGACCAACGTCAAAGACGGCATGCTCATCATCGCGATAGGAACCGCATTCTGATTCAAAATATCCACATGAAAAGATTTTTATCGTTCATCTCATTTGCCGTGTGCATATCGATAGCTATGCTGCCCGATTCTTCCTATGCGAAGAAGGGGGAGAGACAAAAACCGGCTGGGGATCGCAGGGTTTCCGAATTGCTGGAGCAGATTTCTGAGCTTGGTAAGATATCGAACAGGTACGAAAGGGATTTTCTCTTCGGTTATTCAGCTATGCAAGTGGGCAAATTGAAGGAGGCCGATGCCCTGATTTCAGGGGCCATGCCAGGCGTAGAAGTGGTGAAAGACTACGCCCTTTATTACAGGGCTGTGATCGCAAACGCTGAAAAGAGATTTTCTGAAGCGCAAAAATTTATCGAAGAGCTTTTTGAAAAACATCCTTCGAGCGTGCTTTATAACCAAGGCAGATTTGAGATGGCGAAGGCCAGGTCAGGGCTGGGGTTCTACGAAGAGGCCGTCAGAATTCTTTCGGAATACAAAAAAAGAGCAGACTCCCAAGGGGCGCGCGAAGCCGACCTCATGATTCTTTCCGTAAGCATAGAGATGGGAGATTCATCCGCGCCATCCCTTGCCAGGAATATGATTCTGCATTCCGGCGGCGAGGTCTCTCTGAAGGAAGTTCTTCCATACTTCGATTCGATAAAGAAAAAATTCGGCGTCGACATCTCTCAGTGGATGGATGGCCCCTCCATTCAATATCAGATAGCATCATCGTTCGGAGATATGTCGCAGTGGGACGAGGCTGCGGTAAGGCTTGAGAAAATAATTTCGTCGAAAAAATTAGATGAAGAGTTGAATATAAAATCCAAATGGCTGCTCGCTCGCGCCTACAGATGGCTGCACCGCTACGACGAGTCGATCGCACTGATGAACGAACTGATTTCTACCAAAGGCGCGCTTACCTACGCTCCTGGTCTTCGTTCTACGCTGGCGATGGTCTATGCGAAGAAGGACGAATACGCCAAGGCGATAGAAATAAGGTATCAGCTTCTCGAGGACGCCCCTCCGAGATCGCGCATGGCTTTCAATATCGCTTTTCAGATTGCATACCTGCTCATGGACGAGGGGAAGTATGACGAGGCCCTTTCCGTATGGAGGAAGATCATCAATGCACATGTCGGCGTAAAACAGAAGGCGATGGTTGAGTGGAATATCGCATGGTGTCATTACATGCTTGCGCAATACGACAGGGCGCTTTCGGATCTCGATCACCTGATGGGAACCGTGGCTAAAAAGGCAAAGATCCACGACAGGGTACTTTACTGGAAAGGGAGGACGCTGGAAAAGATGGGGCGAACCGAGAGCTCTCACGCTTCTTACCAAGAGGTGATCTCGAAATATCCGAAGGGGTACTACGCATTTTTGGCAAAAAAGAGGCTTTCAGGTCCGGCGAAGGGCGGTTTTATGGGGCTCTCTCCTCTGGAAAAAGGAAAGCCCCATCTTTCGAAATGGGAGCCTTCAGATAGGGACTCTTTCAGCTGTTCGGATCATCTCCGGAAAGCTGATTTTTTTGCAAGGATAGGGATGAATGAAAACGTCGCCAGTGAGCTTTCGGCTGTGGATCTGAAACAGTGCTCTGATTCTATGGAAACGGTCTTGTGGCTCGCAAGAAAAAACAGCGCCTACAATCTCGCGATAAGAATTGCCAAGTCACATTTTAAAAGCGCGCTTGATTCACCTCCGAATTCCTCCCAGCTCACCAGGTTTATATGGGAGACCGACTATCCGAGGGCTTACGAGAAGACGCTTTTTTCCGCTGCCTCCGCTGATGGCGTGGATGAGCTTCTTGCCTGGTCGATAATGAAAAATGAATCGGCTTTCCGGCCTGCCGTGATATCTCCGGCTGGTGCCGTGGGCCTGCTGCAACTGATGCCATCCACTGCCAACAGAATGGCGCGAAGCTTAGGCGGCGACAGCGTGGATAGAAGGGACTTGGCCAAACCAGCGGTTAATATCAAACTGGGGGTAAGGTATCTGTCCGAGCTAGGCAGGCTTTTTCCGAATAACCCGGTGGCTGTAATCGCATCCTATAATGCGGGTGAAGAGGCTGTAGCGAGATGGATCAAAAACGGTTCGGCGAACCAGGATATCGAAGAATGGATAGAGGAGATTCCCTATTCTGAGACGAATCTCTACGTTAAAAAAGTCATGACGAGTTACTGGAATTACAAAGCGCTCTATTGATTTTCAAGTTTTACTTTCCAAACTTTTTCAGTTTTGCGCCAAGCTCGATGACGACGGCTCTGCCGGCCAAATTTGCGGAATAGTCTGGGTCTTCCATGGACGGCAGCTCGGTTTTTCCAACTAGATATATCTGCATATTTTTCAAATCGACGAAGCCCCGCGCCTGGTAGCCATTTACGGATATCTTTTCGGTTGAGAGCTCCATGGCGGGCAATGAAAATTCTACAAATGGAGCATAGCGATCTATTTCCTCAGGAAGGCATTCGAAGGCCCTTATATGCAGGCTTAAACCGGCAAGTTTTACCCTGGGGAACTCTTTCCAAGAGGCCTTGGCCGAAGTTCCAAGCGTACCCGTTATTTCAATGGTCAGGGCCTCGAACCCTTCCGGAGGATCGTCCATTGAAAAAACCAGCTTTGGTATGCTCGACGCCGGTATCTCCACGCCTCCCTCGAGGGAGGTGTAAGAAAGGGATGCGTCGGCGATTGTCGAATAACGTCTTGAGTCATCGCCATCAGGTATAACCATTGCCAGTTCTATCTCCCCTTCGACGACGCTGGGCGAAGGAGCTCCTTTCGCTGTGAAATTTAAAAACAAGGAGGCTGTCAGTAAAAACAAAAAGAGATATTTTTTCATCATGCGGCGAAATAGACAGGAAAAAATTGCTACGAACAATACGCATCGCGTCGGTTATGCGCGGTGAGTCAATCCTGTTTTATTCAGCTGGGGGTTTCTGGAAATAGTCGAGCTTGTCCAGGGGCTGGCTGACGCTGGTGCAAATATTACCGAGGTGTGCAGCTGTTCTTTTGAAAAAGCGAACCAGCACTGCCATGGAAACGGCATTTCTACCTTGGTTGTCCTCCGAGAGGCTCCAGACGATTTTGTCGCATTCCTTTTCCATAAAATAGGACTCTTCGCGCGTTGCCCTGGCGAGGCTCGCATCCATCTTGTCGAAAGCTTTTTTAGTTTGGTCGAACCAGATGAGTATCTTGTTTCGCATTTCGAGGGCTTTTGGGATAAGGGGATCCTGCGGTAGCTTGGGGCTCCTCTGTAGTATTTCCAGGATATTTTTGCAGTAGTCCCCGATCCTTTCCGCATCTTTGGTCAGGCTCATCAACTGAAGGCAGGGGATCAGGTCGCCGGTTCCCTGAACCGATATGTGCGTAACTATTCCGCGGCGTATCTGTTGCTGGAGCTTGTTCAAATCACGATCCATCGTTTTAAGAAGGGACTCATCCGACTGCAACGGCATCCCTTGGTCAAGTTTTGACGTGCAAAGAGAGAACATCTCCTTCGCCTTAATCAGCATATCGTCGAATTCACCGAGAAGCTCCGTCATGGCGGAATCATCATCATGCCAAAGGCTTAGCAATTCTTTCCAGACCATTTAGATATCTCCTTTCAACCTCATTTAGAGCGGGTGGCGAACATAAGCACCAAAGGCAGTGCGTAAAATACAACGAGCAGATATGCTATGGCAAGCTTCTTCCTCTTGATGATAAAACCTGCCAGGGCCCTCGCTATAGTTATGGGAATTTTTCGCGTCCACGGGGGGACAAAGAAGATTAGAGTACCGCAGATGTTAAAAAGCAGATGTACGAAGGCTATCGTCAGCCCCGCCTGATTTCCGGCCAGCGATGCCATAAGGGCTGTGATCGTCGTGCCTATGTTGGCTCCGACCGTAACCGGGAAGGCCTGTTCCAGAGATATGATGCCCGCCCCTATGATCGGGATCATTATAGATGTCGTTATGGAGCTGGATTGGACGAACATCGTCACCGCCGCCCCTATCATGAATACCACGTAGGGATTGGCAGAAAATACCTTATTGATGGACTTTTCCAGGCGTGATGCGGTGATGGCCCGCATGCATTTTACCATGTATGTAAGCGCCGCGAAGATCAGCAGAAGGGATATTATCACGCTCAAAATTCCGGCGGCTTTATCTGAAAAACCTAGAGGACCCATCAACGAGGCATGTATTTCGTGAACCACGGGGTCCACCGCTATTTTTAGGGGGCTGTTGAAGCTCTGCGACTGCGATCCGTAGAATATTCCAGCGAGAAAGGATGAAGCTTTTTCCAGAAATCCGGTAGCAACCTGGAGAGGGAAGAGGAGCAGCACTGTCAGGACGTTGAAGGCATCGTGCATATTGGCGCCAGCAAATGCCCTTTCGAATTCGTCGTTTCTGGAAAAGTGGCCCAACGAAACGAGCAGGCAGGTTACCGTCGTTCCGATATTTGCCCCCATGATGATGGGGATCGCATTATGTATGGATATCGCTCCGCCTGATACGAGAGCCACGGTGATGGATGTCGTAACCGATGAGCTCTGCACTATGGATGTTGTCAGAATTCCTATGAAAAGCCCAGCAAATGGGTTGGCCGTGGTGACAAGCAAGGCCTCTGCTATTCCCTTTCCCAGCATCTTGAAGGAACCGCCGAGCAGGCCTATCCCGAGCAGAAAGAGATAGAGGAGCATTAAAAAAAGCGAGGCCTTGACTATGTTCGCCGCGAGGGTGTTTGGCCTTGCCCTCTTCCTGACCGCTACGAGGTCGTCGTTCTTCATTTCGGTCCCTCCGGCTCTGGTTTTTGGCAACGGAATTGAAAGTGTGTTTTGAGCATCCATGGGCGGATGAATATTTTATGGGAGTATTTTTTACAACAGATGAAGTGTTAGAAGTTTGTTAAGAGGATTGCTACTTTCTGGTGAGAAGTGGATTTCCCTGCGATCTTCTATCCCTGCCCCCTGTTAAATCGTTGAGCGAGGTGCACCCTGCGAACTTATTTGTCTCGTTGGTCGCTCTATCGCCCGAGTCATCGGCGTGGCTGACTATTTTGGGTGTATAGGGGGTCTTAGTCCCTTGTATCGGCCTCAAATTTCCAGAAACCTCTCTTACCATATGTATGCCTCCAATGATCCCTACGGATACAGTATCGTCCGCAGGATATGGCAGAGTTGCTTTAGCCAGGGCCGAATTTAAAAATAAATCTACAGGATGCCCCAATGCTTGTGCATTTGGGGCTGGACGCGGACATCCCTCAAATAGGCGCTGCAGAGCCTCTGCAGGGATTTTATCCTGCCGTGCTGAATTTCCTTGTGAAATCGAAGCGTTGGACTAGCAGGCTGTATGAAGGTCGGTATGTATTTATTTATAGAGGTGATTATTCGGATTACCTTTTCGATGTCGTGGTCGGTTGTTTCCGGGGTTACCACTATCTTTATGTAGATCTCTTTTCCGGAGGCGACGGAATTTTGGAGGAAAATGGAGTGTTCTTCCCAGAACTCCTTTTCGCCGGTGGAGGAGGGGAGTTTGAAATCCATGCTTATTATGTCGATATTGGGCAGGAGGATTTTAAGTTCCTCATGGAGCACCCCGTTTGTCTCCAAAAGAATGGTTCTGTTTGGGCGTTGGCTGGGAAGCCACTGTTCGAGAAAGGCGGCCTGTTTCAGAGGTTCTCCACCGGTTATGCTCAGGATACTGTCATCGAATCTTGACATCATTTCGCATAGCTGTGCAGCCGAAACCGGGTTGGATATTTTGTCGAACTTGGCTGAGCCGGGAACCTTTTCAATCAGGCAATGATCCCTGGTGCACATCCCCTGAGGTGTATCGCAGAACCTGCATTTAAGGTTGCAGCTGCCAAACCTCACGAAAGTCATCTTCCGGCCTACGTAGGCCCCCTCGCCCTGAAGCGAGCTGAAGATCTCTACCAAGCTTGCGGTATGTGAATTAGACTCCCTCATCGCCCAGCCGCTCTATAACATTTTTTTGTAAGATTAAAGTTGAAAAAAACTTTTTTTAGTCGACGAAACGGACTTTTTCCACGGCATGTTGCATAGTGTGAATTTCATTGGCATATTTCGTCAATATTGATTCTCCGATTTTTTTTGGATCCACCGAATAATCGGCAAGTCCCCGCGTCTTTACGGGAGTACCAACGCTTATTATGTTCATCGCGAAATGTATCAACGATGAGGATGGTGAAAGCGTTGCTATAGAAACCGATATTTTGTATTCGCCGTCCATTATATCATCTCCTACTCGCTCTATCGGATATCCTTTGGTCATTGCGCGAAGCTCATCAGCTGCTATCGAGACGAGAAGCCGCTGCCTTGCCACCGCAAGTGCCAGATCGCGGCTGGAATGTGCAACTATGAAGTGGAGCATGGAGCGGGAAAAGATGGGGGCATTGGTGGCGACATCCTCAAGGTCCACCATATGTTCTATGGGCACATCCGCCGGTCCGATGAATGCGACTATGGCGTCCCCCTCTATCCCGGTTTCATTTCTTATGAATGAGGAGCATAGCTGAAGCCCGTCGTATTTCAGTTCCCGATCTATCCATTTTGTTTTTATCATCTCTCGGCAAACCTCTTCTTTATCACCTTCCAAATTGGAGTTTTTCGGAAGGCTCTTATGGTTCGTGCGCACGATTCGCAGCGTCCGCAGAGGAGCTTCTTTCCAAAGTAGCAGCACCAGATTTTTTCGGGATCGAGTTTGAGATTGCAGAATTCGTTCGCTATTTCAGCCTTGGTCATCTTCGATGTAGGGCTCAAAAGCTTTACTCCGCTCATCGTCGACATCGACAGGGAGAGATTGGATGCCTTTATGAATTTTTCAGAGTTGTCGGGAAATGTCATGGCTTCCTCCGCGTTGAAGCCGGCTATCACCGATCCTATCCCCCTTGCTTCAGAAAAGGCGGCTGCTATAGAAATAAAAACGCCATTTCTGTTCGGCACCCATACTGCGGCGGCGTTCTCTGCAGCCTTTGCATCCACGCGCCTGGCGTCGGTGGAGGGAATTTTTTTGTGCAGATCCACCAGCGCAGTCCTGGTCTCGTCGCGCATCCATCCGATCTCTATGACTTTGTGTTCAGCGTTAAATTCCGATGCTATCCTTGCCGCCGTATCTATTTCTTTTTTGGCCGCGCGCTGGCCGTAGTCGAAGGTTATGGCGAGGTTGAACTTCATCCTCGATGCTGCCATCCTGACTGCGACGTAGCTGTCGAGTCCTCCTGAGAGGAGGGCAACAAAATCATTCCCTGATGAACGATGCTGCATGATCGGGATCCTCTGAAATGGTTACGCGAACGAGTTTTGCGCCGTGGTTTTCTATTTTCGATTCAAGTTTCTTAAAAATGAAAAACGCCATATTTTCCGCCGAAGGGCTTTTACCATTAAAAAATGGGTGTGCGTTTACATCCGACCCCTCTATCTCTGAAGTGATTTTTGAAAGTGCTTCGTCGACTTTAATGAAATCGACAGCACATCCGGCTTCGTCGAGATTCTCTGATCTTATGAATGCCTCGCAGAGCCATTCATGGTTGTGGCTTTTTTCCGTTGCGCCCCTATAGTTGGTAAGGGCATGGCGCGCTATGAATTTGTGTTTTACGCGTATCTCGAACATCTCATTCCTCGACAATTAAATCCCTTATCTTGAGCTGGAGATTGACCGAACCGTTCCAGTCATTGAGCCGTGGCACGAATGCCAGCGATATGTTCTTAGCCTCTTGCGGCAGCCTTTCGCCGAGTTCGAAACCTATGGAATCGAAGTTGCCAGCCGGTGTTTTCAGGAGCATCTTCAGGTGATTTAAGCCGACTATTCTTCTGTTTACGATGCTGGCGTTTTCCAGCTTTAAAACCGGCTCCGGGTTTCCGCAGCCAAAAGGTTTTAAAAGGTCGAGTTCTTCAACAAGTCTCGTGCTTATCTCGCTGGGATCTGCAACTGCGTCGATGGATATCTCGCTCTGTCGCCTACCCAACATGGCCTCCGAGCATATCTCGGAGATTTTATTTTTGAACTTGGGTATCTCCTCCTTTTTTATTGTGATGCCGGCCGCCATCGGATGGCCGCCATATCCAATCAGGTCGTCGCTGCACCTTGAGAGTAGATCCACAAGGTTTATTCCCTCGATGCTTCTGGCAGAGCCTCGCGCAGGCTCGGAGGACGTAGATATTATGAAGGCTGGAACGCCGAATTTCTCGGCGATTCTCGTGGCTATTATCCCTATGACGCCGACATGCCATCTGTCCGAATGGAGCACCGCGACATCTCCGGATATGATTTCAGGATCGGCGTTTATTGCGGATTCAATTTCCTCGAGAATTTCCTTTTCCATCGATTGTCTGGCCTTGTTGGCGGCATCGAGTTCCACCGCAAGCGATGCGGCTTCAACCTCGTCTTCAGTGGTGAGAATCTCCAGCGCCTTCATCGCATCGCCGATTCGGCCGGCCGCATTGAGCCGCGGGGCGAGGCGAAAGCCTATGCTCCCCGGGCTTATGTCGTTTCTCGGAGTTGCGCTGATATCAAGAAGGGCTGCGACCCCCGGCCTCGGCGCGCGCGTGATTTCCTGAAGGCCGTACTTCACAAGTGTTCTGTTCGTTCCGGTGAGCGGAACGACGTCTGCCACCGTTCCCATGGCGACCAGATCGAGATACTTTTTCAGGTTTGGCTCTTCAGAGGGGAAGAGGTTGTGATCCCTCATGCGCTTTCTAAGTGCCAAAAGCAGCATGAAGGCGACCCCGCATCCGCAGAGATTTGCGAAAGGCGACCCGGATCCGTCTATATGGGGATTTAAAGTTGCACAGGTTTTTGGAACGGATTCGCCAAGTTCGTGATGGTCGGTTATTATCAGGTCGATGCCAAGTCTTTCGGCGAGTTCAGCCTCTTCGACTGCTCTGATTCCGTTGTCGACGGTTATTAGCAGTTCTGTGCCGGCTTCCTTAAACTTTTGAATGTGGGATTTGAGCAGGCCGTAGCCTTCGTTTCGTTTCGGCAGTATCGTCAACGCCTCGATGCCAGATTCGCGAAGAAAGTTTGTAAGCAGCGCCGCACCGGTCACTCCGTCTACGTCATAGTCTCCGAATACGCCGATCTTCTCTCTATTTTTGATGGCGGAAGCTATTTTTGAAACCGCCTCCTCCATGCCGTTCATGAGAAATGGGTCGGGGAGCGAAGCTAGGTCTGGATGGAGAAAGGCATCAGCTTCTTCCGCGCTGTCGAGGCCGCGGGAAACTAGTATCGAGGAGACGAGATTCGTCAGGCCGAGCGACGACGCAAGCCTTGAGACCTTCTCCCCGTCAGGCCTTTTTATGTGCCATTTTTTTTTCACGGTCCTTAGCCCTTGGATAGCATCTTCCGCATCTTGGGCATGTTTTTATAGAAGAAGATGTATATGGGAGATGCGACGAAGACCGATGAGTAGGTTCCAACGATGATTCCGACCGTCAGCACGAGTGCGAAGTCATGAAGCGTGGCTCCGCCTTTCAGCAATAGGACCACAACGACCATGAGAGTTGTCAGGGATGTTATCATCGTCCGCGATAGCGTCGAATTGATGCTGTCATTTACCACATCGTATATTGTCGTTGCGTTTATTCGGGCCTTGTTTTCCCTGATCCTGTCGAAAATCACGATAGTGTCGTTGATCGAGTAGCCTATCAGCGTGAGTATGGCTGCTAGTATTGTGAGGTCGATATCCTTCCCCAGAAACGCAAAGACTCCAAGGGTTATTACGACGTCGTGCATCAGCGCAAGGACCGCTCCGGGGGCGAACATGTAGTCGAACCTGTAGCCGATGTAGATGAGCATGAGCGCCCACGAAAAGAATATCGTCAGCAAGGCTCTTCTACGCAGTTCTTCGCCTACCTTCGGGCCAACGGTCCCTTCCTGTTCGAGCTTAACGCCATCTTCTCCAAATGTTTTTTCAAGAGCCGGGCTTATTATCCCCGAGATTTGAGCGTGTTCTTTGGGCAGCTCGACCTTGATGCTCATCATGTTGTCAGAGGGTTGTCCGAATCTAACGACCGATAGATTGGCGAGTTCCAAATCTTCCAGCGCGCTTCTGACTTCGTCTTCGGCGACATGCCTGCTGAATTTATATTCGAGTTTGGCGCCCCCCTGAAAATCGATGCCGTAGTTGAAGCCCTTGGTGGATATCACGAAGATGGATGCTGCAACTGCGATAGCGGAAATCAGCACGAAGATGCCACGATACTTGACAAATGGAAAATTGAATTTTTTCATCTTTAGCCTCTCTTAGATGCTGATCGAGGAGATCTTCCTCTTGGTTACAAAATAGTCATACACCATCCTGGTGCAGATGCATGCGGTATACATGCTTATCGCGAGCCCTATTATCAGCGTTATGGCAAAGCCTCTGATTGGACCGGTGCCGAACTGGTATAGGACTATGCCAGCCATAAGCGTAGTTACGTTAGAGTCGATGATGGTCCTCATCGCGTTGCTATACCCGGATTCAATCGCGCCTTTGGGCGTTTTTCCGTCTCTTATTTCTTCTCGTATTCTTTCATATATGATGATGTTGGCATCCACCGCCATCCCAAGGGTGAACGCCATTCCCGCTATACCGGGAAGGGTCAGCGTAGCTTGGAGGAGGGCCAGTGCGGATAGTATGAAGAGAAGGTTCAGCGCAAGCGCCATGTTGGCGATGAGTCCGGACCCTTTGTAGTAGATTATCATGAAGAGGGCGATTATCGTGCCGCCGATCAAAGTGGCTATCACCCCCGAACGTATGGAATCCGCCCCGAGGCTTGGGCCCACGACGGTTTTCGTAGCTTCGATCATTCGAGCGGGGAGGGCCCCTTCCTGAAGTATCAGCACGAGATCTTCCGCCTCCTTTTGCATGTCGGAGAAGTTTCCATATCCAAGAGTTATCTGGGCCTGTCCGCCCAGGATCGGCTCGCGTATCTGGGGGGCCTTCATCACGTTGCCGTCAAGCATGATTGCCATTCTCTTCCCTACGTTGTTTTTAGTAGCTTCGCCAAAAAGTTCTGCGCCGTAGCGATCGAATGTGAGGCTCACGTAAGGCTCATTGTCATGAACATTGACTTGGGCGTTTTTCAGCGATTGGCCGGTAACCTCCGCCTTTCTATTCAGAAGGTATGGTGTGGCCCCCACGACTTTTTTGGTCACCGGGTCCTGCTGCAGTTCAAAGGCGATTTCGGTGTCGGCTGGAAGCTCGGATTTAACGCTCTGATTTATCGCGGCGACAGTTTCGGCTGAATAGTTCTCCGGAAGCGTCCCTGACTTTCTTGCATCAGCAACCATCTGAACGAGTTTGGCCTCTGGAATCGATTCATTCACTATCTTGAATTCTAGCTGGCCGGCCTGTTTGATTATGCCGATCGCTCTGTCCGGATCCTTGATTCCGGGAAGTTCGACTGCGATGCGATTCGAACCGACTCTCTGGATCGAAGGTTCGGCGACGCCATAGCGATCGATCCTGTTACGTACCTTTTCGAGCGACTGCTTCGCTATCATGGAATGGAGGTTCTTTTTGAAATCATCAGTAGGTTCGAATGTCAGCTCGTATGTGTTTGACGCGTCGACGCGCTTGAGCATTCTATCCAGAGAGGTCCTGATGTGTCTTATAGTTTCGGATGCGCCGTCATTGGTAAGTCCGGTGATTATGATTCTGTGCTTGGCTGTATCCTGGCTGGCCTTTCCCCCGCTTATCTTATTCTTTTCCCAGAAACGCTCGATGTCGGAGATCATCGCGTCCAGCTGATTCACGATCGCAGCGGATGTATCTATTTCAAACTCCAGATAGGTTCCACCGCGAAGATCGAGGCCGAGGTTTATTCCCTTATCGGGGAATATGGAGAAATACCACGGCAGCGGCGTCATGTTGTTTATTGCTTCTTCCTTCTTTTCGGCAAAACCGAAGAATGTCGGAACGAGCATATAGAAAGAAAGGAGGATGAGTCCGACGAGAAGGATGAGTTTCCATTTCCAAGAATTCGGCATCATTTTCAAATCCTCATCTGGCTGTATTTTTAGCCCTGGTTATTTTCTTCAGCGTTCGCAAGCCCTGCGACTGCCTCGCGGTTGAATTTTATTCTTATTTCAGGTGCTACCTCAAGGGTGATGATGTTATTAGCTATTCCGTGAATAGTTCCGTGCATCCCGCCCCTGGTGATTATACGGTCCCCTTTTTTGAGGGCTTCGATCATTCCTCTGTGTTTTTTCTGCTGCTTTTGCTGTGGCCTTATCAGGAGGAAGTAGAATATAGCGAAGATTACGGCGAGCGGCATCAGCGATGTGATCCAGCTTCCCTGCTGTCCATCCGCTCCCGCCGGTCTTGCCGCCATGGCTGTCATTGCTGCGACTGCGATATTGCCTAACATAGTAGCTCCTTTCGGTTTGTAAGGAATTTCTTTTTGAATTCCGGATACCTGTCCTCTTTGAGCGCGAGGGAGGCCTGACCTATCAAATCGATATAGAATTGTAAATTGTGAAGTGTGGCGAGCCTCGGCCCCAGCATTTCCTTGCAGATGAAGAGGTGGCGGAGATAAGCGCGGCTGTAGTTCCTGCATGCGTAGCAGCGGCAGCCATCCTCCATAGGGGTGGGGTCGGAGGTGTAGCAGGCGTTCATTATGTTGAGGTTCCCCTTCGAGGTGAAGATGCTCCCGTTTCTAGCGTGCCTTGTTGGCATCACGCAGTCGAACATATCGATTCCGCGGTCTATCCCTTCAATGAGATCCTCTGGGGTGCCTACTCCCATCAGATATTTTGGTCTGTCGTCAGGCAAAAGAGAGGTGCAAAGTTCCGTCATTTCATACATCAGCGGAATTGGTTCTCCGACCGAGAGCCCACCGATTGAAAAACCGTCGAAGCCGCGACCCGATGATGGGGATGGGAGTATCTCTAGCAATTTTTCGATGTATTCTTTTCTCAGGTGTGGATGTGTTCCCCCCTGGACTATTCCGAAGAGGGCGTTTTCGGATTTGCGCGTGTCGAGCGACCTCTTTGCCCATCGCAGCGAAAGTTCCATCGACCTGCGCGTAGTTTTTTCATCCGCCGGATAGGGGGTACATTCATCGAGCACCATCATTATGTCGCTGCCGAGCGCCTCCTGTATTTCTATTGAAAGCTCCGGCGAGAGAAAATGCCTGGCGCCGCCGTCCAAATGGCTTTGGAAAGTAACGCCTTCCTCTGTGAACTTATGGCGCAGATCGGCCAGTGAGAATATCTGGTAGCCTCCGCTGTCAGTGAGTATCGGTTTTTCCCAACTCATGAATTTGTGGAGACCGCCCAGCGATTTTATGAGTTCGTGTCCCGGTCTGAGAAAGAGGTGATAGGTGTTGGAGAGCACTATCTGTGCCCCTGTCTCTTCGAGCTCCGCCGGGGTTATTCCCTTGACGGTTCCAAGCGTACCGACCGGCATGAAGACGGGTGTGATGACGCTGCCATGGGATGTCGTGAAAATTCCAGTGCGTCCCTTAGTTCCCGCCGATTTTTTTGTCTCGCTGAATTTGAACATCGGGTGCGGATCTCCATCCTATGCGCCGGGGCGCAAAAACTTGCGCGAAACTGCGATATTTCACCGTTCTTGTCAAATCGGCCCTGACTCATTAATCAATAAAATCAATTGGTTATGGTGCTTAAAAAGATGCTAGAGGATGAGCATGCAGTCCCCGAAGGAAAAGAGCCTGTAGCGCTCTTTTATCGCTTCTTCATAGCATGACAGTATGAACTCCCTCCCTGCGAATGCGGATATCATCACGAGCAGCGTCGACTTCGGCTGATGGAAGTTCGTGAGCATCGCATCGACCACCTTGAATTCAAAACCCGGCTTGATGAAGAGGTCGGTGGTCCACTGGTCATGTGCGATCTCGCCGGTTTCTGACCTGAGAGCCGCCGATTCAAGCGCGCGGGTTGTCGTCGTTCCAACTGCTACGATGCGTCGCCCGAGTTTTTTTGCGTCAAAAATTTTTTTGGACGTCTCCCTTTGAATGATGACCCTTTCGCCGTGCATCTTGTGGTCGTCCAGTTTTTCGGCGCGCACCGGAGCGAAGGTGTCTATTCCTACGTGAAGCACGATTTTTTCTACCGATGCTTTGCGATCTTCGATGGATCTGACTATTTGAGGGGTGAGGTGAAGCCCAGCCGTCGGTGCGGCTGCCGAACCGGTATGGCGTGCATATACGGTCTGATATCTCTCGCGGTCCTCCTGTGAATATGCTTCGAATCCCCTTCTCTCGATGTAGGGGGGGAGCGGTGGTACGCCGTGTTTTTCCATTGCCAGCTTCAGCGAGTTTCCCTTGAACTCCAGCATGAGATATATGCCGTCGCGTCCCCTGGCTGTCGCCGTAGCTTGCATTCCGAAAAAGAACTTTTCGCCGGGGCGGATTTTTTTTGCGCGTTTCAGCAGTGCCTTCCAGAGGTTTGGCGTCTTGGTTTGCTCGATGAGAAGTATTTCCGCCTCTTCGCCGTTGCCGCGTTTGCCGAATATGCGAGCTGGAGCGACCTTTGTTTCGTTTATCACGACGATATCCCCCGGCTCGATGAACGATGCTATCTCTTTGATACACGAATGCGAGAAGCTGCTGTCGCTGCGGTGTACCACCATCATTCGCGATTCGTCACGAGCCGCGAGGGGGTGCTGCGCGATGAGCTCTTTTGGATATTCGTAATCGAAATCTGATAAGTTCATGTTTCAGTAGGCCCTTTTGATAACGGCGTCCGGATAGTAGTGGAAGAGAATTTCCTTGTAGTGTTTTCCCGCCTCGGCCATCGCTTTTGCGCCCCATTGACACATTCCGACGCCATGCCCGTACCCATTTCCAGTGAAGCTGATCTTTGCTTCGGAAAGAGATGCGTTGAACCATGTGCTCTTGATATTTTGATATCCGAATATTTTTCTAAGCTCCCGTGCCTCCACCATCTGCAGACCGTTTTCATCCTCTATGACCAATAAATCGACTCTGGGAGAATCGGGAAGGGGTATCGTCTCGACTGCCGATATCTCACCTATTGTCTTGCCGCTGTTTCTCAAGGCGCTTCGAAAAGAGGAGAGCGATACCTCGTAATTCCACTTCGCCTTGGGAGATTTTTTGCAGAAGCTGTCGGCGATTGCGGGGCCGCCGCGTTCTCCGTCCCAGACGTTGTGGGCATGCTCAGTGAGTCCGCCGCAGCAGCTGTGATAATATGCCGGGAATATCGCCCCGTTTCTGTAGAGCATCTCGCCCCGCGTTTCATCCACGGCGGCGACGGCCCGCGGATCTTCGACGTGCGATCCGTGGTAAACCTGCGCAAGAACGGTTGCCACTATGTCGTAAGGTTTTTGCGAATGGGTTTTTTTCATGGCTTGTATCTTGTTCATGGCGTAGGTTCTCGCAGCTACGACCTGCGCCTTCATCGCCTCGATCGGCCATCTCGGCGAAATTTCACTTCCTACTATCCCTACCAGGTATCTTTCGATCGGCAACCGATTGATCACCTTGAGCAAACCTCCGTCGTTTCGATGAAGTTCCAGTGATCCGTGAAATGTTCGATCGCCTATCGAATAAGTGCTCCCCCTGTTTGTCAGAACGGTTCCGTCCGGATAGGGCTTATCGTCGATATAAATGCCGGAGCTGTCGGATTTCACGAGCAGGCGCTTGCCGAGGGCAGCCCCTTTTTTCGACTGGCTGAAGGCAGCCGATATTTGGGAATTCCCTCCCGATATGGTTATAGGTCCGGACCCGTCTATCACGAGCACTCTTATCTCAGGGGGAGGCGATGCAAAGGAGGACATCGGAAGCGCCATGGTGACAGCTGCGATCAACAAAATTGCCCATTCCCTGATCATAGCCGTGAATATGGTACAGAATACAAATCTGAGTCAATAAAATAAATGATTGAAATTACAGGGCTTTTCGTCTTAAAAATGAAGCAACATTTTTCTGTTTCAGACGATAACCACTATGGGTTAAGGGATTATTCCAGAATGGGTAAACTCGGAAGATCATTCATGCGTCATATCTCGGTCCCGGTGAAGGTGATATCCTTCACTGCGATCGTCTATCTCTGCGTGTGGTCTTTGGAAATCTTGCTTTTGAAGCTCGGAGTGGTCGATGCGGGCGTTTCCTTCCTTGGAATATCCATCGAGCATATTTTCTTCGCTGTAGAGATACTCTCCGTGGCCCTAGCCGCCTCAGTGGGGATGCACCTCTTTCTCGAAAGGCCGATGGAGCGGCTTACGGCTGTCATGAAAAAAGCGAAAGAGGGAGACTTTCTCGTGCGTGCCCCCGTCACTTCGGAGGACGAAATCGGCGATCTCGCTAGGGCATTCAACCAGATGCTTTCGAAGATGACCGACCTTTCAGCCAATAAGATCCAGTCCGACCAGGATGTAGCGATGATTCAGGAACAGCTCAGGCTTCAGAGCAGGCTCGAAGAGAAGAGCGCGATCATAGAGAGGACAAATAGGACGTTGGAACATCTAGTCAAAGACCTCTCGCTCATCTACGAGATAGGTCAGGAGGTTAACTCCATCGTCGACATAGACGATCTCTATGCAAATATAACCGAAACCCTGAAGAGATATCTTCGAATAAGCGAGTTTGCGATTCTAGTCTTCGATGAGAAGAGGGAAGAACTCTTGATCAAAGTTGCGCACGGCTTTGCGGATATGGAGAGCGTTTTCAAGACCTCGTTCCGCTTGGGCGAGGGGGTGACCGGGCTTGTGGCCGAGACCGGCAAGAAGATATACATCAAGGATACCACGCGCGAGACGAGATTTTTGAATTACAAGTGCGAGAAACCTTCCGAGCCTTCCTCCTTTCTTTCCATTCCGCTGATGTACAAGGAAGAGGTGATGGGGGTAATCAATTTTGCGAGGGGAGGCACCAGCAGCTTCTCATATCAGGATGTGAAGATGCTCTCCCTCGTTGCAAACCAGGTAGCGCTGGCGATAGCCAATTCGAAGCTGTATACAAAAACAAGGGAGCTGTCGGTGCGCGACGAGCTCACCGGCATCAACAACAGGCGTTACTTTCAGCAGATGCTCAACATGGAGTGGAAGAGGGCGATACGTTTCAAACGCGATCTTTCCCTGATCATGATAGATGTGGATCATTTTAAGAGTTACAACGATACCTTCGGGCATCTCGAGGGAGACCGCGCCCTCAAACAGATCGGACAGACTCTTCGCAAACACCTGCGCGAGGTCGACACGGTTGCCAGGTTTGGCGGCGAGGAATTCGTTCTCCTTCTTCCGGATACCGATAAGCGCGGTGCCATCGCCGTCGCCGAAAAGGTCAGACTACTGGTGGAGGGCCATTCGTTCCTCTCCGCTGAAAATCGCGAAACCAGGCAGATGACTATCTCGGCGGGCATCTCGACCTATCCTGACGATGTCGACGATATAGATGACCTGATAGATCACGCCGATATAGCGCTGTATCGTGCAAAGGAAAATGGCAGAAACAGGATAGAGTGTTATGAGTCCAAGAAGGAAGAGGATGCGGGAGATGTTGTTCTTGAAGCCGCAAAGAAAGATGGAATACGCGAAAAGAAATCCGCCGGTGTAGTCCACTGAAAACCCGTTACAGCTCCTCCAGCTTTTTCATCACTACCTGCATATCTTCCCACACCGGGCGTTTCATATTCGGATTTCTGAGCAGGAAAGCTGGGTGATATGTAGGCATTACGGGGATCCCCTGCCAGCTTGTGAATTTTCCGCGCATCGTTGTTATCTTTTCTTCGGTTCCGAGAAGGTTCTGCGTGGCGACGCTTCCGAGACAGACTATGACCTTCGGCTTGATTAGCTCCGCCTGACGGATCAGGAAAGGTATGCAGGAAGCGACCTCATCCGGTTCAGGGTTCCTATTTTCAGGGGGCCTGCATTTAGTTATGTTAGCTATATAGACATCCTCTCTCTTGAAATTCATGGCCTCGATGATCTTTGTGAGGAGTTGTCCCGCGCGCCCGACGAATGGCTCGCCCTTTATGTCTTCGTCGCGCCCCGGTGCCTCACCTATGAAAACGAGATCGGCATTTGGGTTGCCAACGCCGAACACTATGTTCTTGCGGCCGAAACAGAGTTTGCATCTTGTGCAGTTGCCCATCACTTTTCGTATGTCGGCCAACTCCATGGCATCTGCGAGCCCTTCGACTGGTGCCTCCAAGCTCTGTGTTTTTGCAGTTTTTGGAGCTGTATTTTTACTGGATTTTGCGGCTTTCTTTGCGTCCTTCGGGATAGAGACCTCTTTCATTCCCAGGGACTTGGCGTATTCGAGAAGGGTTTTGATATCTTTTATCGGATCGTTTGTTTCAGCCATTTTTCACCTTTAATTTGTTTGCGATGAGTATGCCGCGGACTATAATGAGCGCCATGACGCTTGTCCATTTCATATTGACCTTTGTCGCTATCTCGCTGATATCGCGCGGTGCCGAAGCCTGGGGGCCGGGGATGCACTTGGATCTGGCAATCGATCTTATAGGTAGCGTAGGAATCATATCCCCAGTTATCCGCGAGTTGGTGAAAAGGTATCCCCAGGCTTTTTTGTACGGTTCCACCAGTCCTGACATAATAGTGGGGAAGAAATATGCCGGCTATCTGCACCATTGCCATAACTGGCGAATCGGCTGGCTGATACTTCATGAAGCCGAGAGTGATATTCAGCGTTCGGCCGCCTACGGCTACCTGATGCACCTTGCCGCCGATGTAGTGGCGCACAACTATTATATCCCAGCCAAGATCATTCGAAGTTACAACACCAAGCTTCTTACTCACACGTATTGGGAAATGCGCTTTGATTTGGGAGTGCCTGAAAAGGTGTGGGATGAACTCACCAAAATCACCGAGATGGAGATAAAGGAGTTCGATGACCTGCTCGAGAGGGTTATAAGAAAGACGCTCTTTTCTTTTTCGACCAACAAAAAAATTTTTAGCACTATCCTGATGCTTCAGAAGATGCACGGTCTTCGCGCGAGTCTAGCTGCCTATGCAAAGAGATCCAGGTTTGATCTGGTGGAAGAAAACAGGAATCACTATAGGGATCTGGCTGTAGAGTCTGCGCATGATTTTTTCGCTAGGCCCGAGAGTGCGGCCTGTCTTGAGGTCGATCCGGCGGGGATCGCCAAGCTCACATACGCAAAAAATCTTCGTCGTCGCATAGCCGAGATGACTGCGAAGGGGATAATGTCCCGCGAACAGGCCGATAGGCTGGTGGACCTGGCCAAGGAGGCCCTCGCGGTGGGGATATACAGGCCGGATATGGCGCTGCCGGATGTTATGGACGTTTTGTAGCGAAAAAGTCCTTTTAGTATTGCATTTACGCCGACTTGGAGTAAATAGCCGAGCGATCATGGGAACATCCGAAGGTAATTTATGTTCATATTCTTCACCGAGATCCTCAAGAAGGACGTCGTCGATCGTCGAGGGCGCTATGTCGGCCACCCGTACGATTTTATAGCCAACCTCGAGGAGTCGTATCCCCGTGTGCTTTCCATGGTGATATCCCGCGGCAGGTTCAGAAAAAAATATTATGTGATTCCCTGGAAGGATGTCCATCAGGTGGGCGAAAATTTCCAGCTCAAGACTGCATCAGACACGCTCGTCGCTGTTGGTGACTATGCCTCGGGGGAGGCCATGAGTTTTCGCAACAGCGTCCTCGATCAGCAGATAGTTGATACCTACAACAGAAAGGTTGTCCGCGTGAATGACCTGCATTTTCTTCGCGTGGACGATGATCTGAGGCTTGCACACGTCGATATCGGTATTAGGGGTTTGGTGAGAAGGCTCGGTTGGGAGGGCTTGGTCGATTCCGTAGTCCGTTTTTTCAACAAGCATGCCGACTACCTTTCCGACGAACGGTTGATCTCATGGAAGTATGCGCAGCCCGTCACGGTCCAAAGGGCGACGGGCAAAATACAGCTGAGTGTCGATATCGAACAGCTGAAAAAGATTCCTCCTTCGGATATCTCCAGCATGATGATGGACCTGGATCCGTATCAGCGCGCTGCGCTTCTCAAATCGATGGATGTGCAGAGCCAGGTCGATATTATAACCGAGCTGGAGCTAAAGTGGCAGAAAGATCTCGTCGAAGAGCTCGACGGCCCTACGCTTCTTAAGCTGTTTGAAAAGATGCCGGCCGATGAAGCCACAGACCTCCTTGCTGAACTTTCCCAGAAGGATTCGGACAGGATTCTCGGGATGCTCAGTGCGAAAAAAGCCAGGGAACTCGTAGGGCTTATGGAGCACGAGTCGGACTCCGCCGGCGGAGTTATGACCACGGAGTATATAGCGCTTCGCGAGGGGATGACTGTCGGTGAGGCGATAGACCATATAAGGACTATAGAGATCCAAAAGGCCGAGACGATCTATACAGCTTACGTCGTCGATGACGACAGGAAGCTTATAGGCTCGGTCTCTTTTAAGACGCTCTTGCTTCAGCCGATGGAGGCCAGAATAGGGGATGTCATGCTGACCAATCCTCCGGCGATAAACGTCGAGGAATCGGTCGAAGATGTTGCAAGGGAGATGGATAAATATAATCTTCTCGCTCTTCCCACCGTCGATGACAACGGGCTCCTCGAAGGGATAATCACGATCGACGACGTTTTGCATGTGGCGGTCGATAAGGCATGGGGCAGGCGGGGTTAGAAATAAAAGGTTTTTGTCATGTTCAAACTCAAGTCCAGCGATTCGGTGGAAAGCATGGGCAGGTTCCGCAGGCTCATAAAGGGGCTCGTGCTCTTTTTTGCTGTGCTCGGTCCGGGAATTATAACGGCCAATGTCGATAATGACGCAGGCGGGATAGCAACCTATTCGATAGCCGGTGCCGATTTCGGATACACCTTCCTGTGGGTCGTGGGGCCCGTGATATTCGTGCTCATGATCATACAGGAGATGAGTGCGCGCATGGGAGCGGTGACGGGGAAGGGGCTTGCTGACCTGATCCGCGAGAACTTCGGCGCGAAGGTTACCTTCTACGTCATGTTGGCGCTCCTCATCTCGAACCTCGGCAATACGATGACCGAGTTTTCAGGCGTGGCGGCAAGCCTCGAGGTATTTGGCATATCTAAATACGTCAGTGTTCCGATATCGGCAATTTTGGTTTGGCTGCTCATCGTCAAAGGAAACTACAAGGTGGTAGAGAAGGTATTTCTCGCCGCCTGCCTCTTCTACGTTTCATATATCGTATCCGGCTTCATGGCTGGGCCAAAGTGGGATGAAATCGGTAAAAATCTCATCAGCCCAAAGATAGGTTTCGATACCTCATATCTCTATATGTTGATAGGTGTGATCGGAACCACCATAGCGCCGTGGCAGCTCTTCTTCATGCAGAGTTTGATCGTGGAAAAGGGTGTGGGAATAGATGAACTCGGCCACTCCAGATGGGATTCTGCGCTCGGCTGCATGATGGCCGGGCTCGTGGTCTTCTTCATTATAATAGCCTGTGCGAGTACCATACATCCGGCGGGAATAAAGATAACGACCGCCAAGGATGCGGCGCTCGCGCTCGAGCCATTGGCGGGAAGATACTGCACGATACTTTTTTCCTTCGGCTTGCTCAACGCCTCACTTTTTGCGGCCTCAGTGTTACCGCTTTCGGTGGCATATTATGTTTGCGAAGGACTGGGCTTCGAGGCGGGGGTGGATAAGAGTTTTTCCGAGGCTCCGCATTTTTATTGGCTTTTCACGTTGACTATAGCTTTCGGGATGGCTGTGGTGTTGATTCCGGGTTTTCCTCTATTCAAGATGATGTTGCTATCGCAGGTTGTAAATGGAGTTCTGCTGCCGTTCATACTCGTTTTCATGATCCTCATAATAAACAAGAAGGGGATCATGGGCGAGTTCGTAAACGGCAGAGTGTGGAACTTGGTGCTCTGGATTTCAATTGCAGGTCTGATAGCCCTGAGTCTTTCGATGTTCCTGACCTATATATAGACAGGCTGTGCAAACTGTAAAGGCCGGCCAAACCCTCGGGGTCCAACTATCGATGTTCGCTGCTACTGCGGCATCTGCGCAGGATCTATCGCGACTACGGAAAATTCCGGGGTCTCGCCGGAGGTGTCGGATATCGAGGCATAGAGGATCCCGTCGTCATCGACGCATATCGACCCGACCCTTCCTTCGATTTCGATAACCTTCCCGATAATTGGGTTTTTGGGATCGACGAGATCGTAGGTGCGAATCGAATCCCCCGTGGATAGGTAGAGCATCCTTCCCTTGATACGGGCGTCGGCTATATCGGCGAGCTTGACCGCAGGATCCTGAAGAACGGATGCCACGCTGGCATTTTCGATACTCGCTATGATGATCTGGCCATCCGCAACAAATGCTGCCGTTTTACCATCGGAAGTGATCGGCATTTTCTTAAGCGGAGCCACTTTAGAGAGGCCGAGATCTATCGTTCGAAAGGGCGAATAGTTATCGAGAAGTGGCTTGCCTATTCTCACAATGTCGACGCTTGCATTTGCGAGGCCATGGGGCTGCTCTCCTGCGGCGAAGCCGCGGCTATTCAAAACCGCTGCAAAGCGGTCATCCACCCTTATCGAATCGAAGAAGTTGGGAATTTCCGCTATCGCAGAGCTTCTCTTGCCCTTCAGAAGTACCGGGAGCTCACTCTGGTAGAACGGGAAAATTGTCGGGTCGAGGTCGAACTCGTAAGGCATGGACTGATCCAACATATACGACTTCAGGATCCCGATTTCCCCTTTGCTCGTATTTAGCGAACTCGGGAATGAGATCGAATACATTCCCCCGTGAAGTGATATGAGCGCCGAGCTGACCCCTGAAGCCCTCAGCATCTTTTCATCTTCGGAAAGACCCGAAAAATCGAAGGGACGAAGGAGATTCATGGCAAATCCTTCGCCGAAGAAGATGGAGGCTCCGGAAAGACTGGAATTTCCGTCTCTGCATGTGAACGGGATCAGGTAGTCGCCGTTGTAAATGCCGACGCTTGCCTGCGTAATTGCGGCCGGGACGACTTCGCATTCGGATTTCTTGCCGGTCAACGTGTGAATCATCCTTCCGCTGGCGACGCGCGTGGTCTTGAAGCTCTGAGGTTTCAGCGGATCATCCACCTTTACCTCGAAGCGTTCGATGTAATCGCGTCCCGCAAGCGGAGCGCCGAAAAGGCCGTACAGATATCCGGCGTTGCATTCGAGGTCTACCGCCTGGGCGGGGATGGAAAGAAAATCCGAATTTTGCCAAATCGTTTCCTGAAATGTGTCCGCAATCTCTGCCTCTGCGATATCCAGGTCCATTCCGTTGTCGCCGTCAGAGGGATCGTCGGCTGGGACATCCATCTCTACGTAGTCTTTGTATGTATCCTGATCCAGAGCGATATATGGACCATCAGAATCGCCGCCGCAGCCTATCAGCAAGCCGTCCCCCACGAACAACGGCTTGCGCTTAACCCTGAAATCGCACGCATATTTTCCGGCGTCCATTTTGCAGTCGAGAAAAAAGCTGCGGCCATCGCGATCTTTGAAGGCTATGATATTTTCCTCCGGCGCGCCGCCAAGCGAGGGCCATAAGCTGACATCGGTGACCATCCTGCACTCGTCTGTGGAACTTTTGCCCTGACAATATCTCTCGATAGCCATGCTTATTAGCTGAAATTTGTTCGCCTCGATTCCCATACACCCTCCATCCTGTTATTGATACATGAGCCCCCAGCTTATCGAACATTTTATTATTCGACGCAAGCTATTTATATGGGATGCGAGTGGTGACTCTCTCCCATTTGCCCCACTTATAGAGGACCTTCTAGTATAACAATATGATAATAAAGGTCTTTTTCTGGAGAGACAAACGGTTTGCTTCCTCAGAAGAGCGGGGCTTGACAAGATTTACAGGTGGGTATAGGCGCGACTGACATGTCAGTCTAGCTTTGGAGAAAAAATGATGAGGGCAGAACAAAAATGCAAAGGTCTGGGAATTGATATCGGCGCGCTCGCGGTGAAGATCGTCTGGGTGGATGAGAGCAGCAACTTCCGAGCCCGATACAGGTTTCATAAGGGGCATCCCGAAAAAGTGTTGTCGGAGATGATATCCGAGTTCGGGATAGAATCCGAAAGCACCGCCATCACCGGCAGCGGCGGAAGAAAGACCGCCGAAAAAATAGGCGCTCTCTATGTAGATCCCGCCGTCTGCCTTATAGCGGCGACGCAAGGTACGGAAGGGATCCGCCACATCATGGATATCGGCGGCGGCAGCCTCTCGATCGTCGATCTCGATTCCGAGGGAAGATTTTCGGGATTTCGAAGCAATTCGCTGTGTGCGGCCGGAACGGGATCCTTCCTCGACGAACAGGCGGTCAGGATGAAGCTCTCTCTCGAAGAGATGGCCAAAGAGCGCGATATCGTAGAACCTCCGAGGATCGCCGCCCGCTGCGCAGTTTTTGCAAAGTCAGACCTGATACACCGCCAGCAGGAGGGATTCACCATCCCCGAGATGTGGTCCGGCCTCTGCCGCGGCATGGTATCGACCGCGCTCTCTACCCTGTTTCGCGGACGCAAGCCGGTCGGAAAAATTCTTCTGGCAGGCGGAGTTGCAAAAAATCACGAAGTGGTGAGATGGCTTAGGTCCGAACTTTCCGCTGAACTGATCCTTCCAGAAAATCCTGAAACATTTTCCGCGCTCGGCGCTAGCGAGATGGCGAAAAAATCTTCGCACAAAGCCGATTTCTGCAAGCTCGGCGAGGAAGTTTTGGATTCCTGCGAACCTCGCAGAGAGGAACTTCGCCTCGACCTTTCAAAATATCCGAATTTTGAATGCAGGGATAGCTACATCGATGATGAAACGGAGGTAAGAATTCACGCGCCGCTGCAAGGTAAAGTAGCGGTCGGGCTGGATATCGGCTCTACCAGCACGAAGGCCGCGATTCTGGATGAAAATGGCTTCGTCCTCGCCGATCTCTACAGGAGGACAGCGGGCGATCCGATATCCGCGACGAAAAAGATCTTCGCATCGATCGAGCGCGCCTCTAAAGGTGCACCGTTTGAGATAGCCGGAGTCGCTACCACGGGTTCGGGGAGAAAGATGATCGGATCGATCATCGGCGCGGACAGAATAATAAATGAAATTACGGCACACGTGAGCGGTGCGGTGGCTGACGATCCCGATGTGGAAACCATATTCGAAATCGGCGGACAGGATGCAAAGTTCATCTCGCTAAAAGAAGGTGTGCCGCATGATTCCAACATGAACTACGTCTGCGCCGCCGGAACGGGATCTTTCGTTGAGGAACAGGCCGGAAAGCTCGGATTCAAGCTCACCGAGATAGGCGATTCCGTGATGGGCACCAAGCCGCCATTTTCCACCGACCGCTGCACCGTATTCATGGAGCAGGATGTTCACGCGCTGATCAGGCAGGGATACGAAAGGCGCGAGGTGATGGGGAGCGTGCTCTACTCCGTCGTTCAGAATTACCTGAACCGCGTCGTTGGCCGCCATGCATTTTCAAAAAAGAAAATCTGTTTCATGGGAGCAACGGCCCGCAACAAGGGGCTCGTAGCCGCATTCGAAAAGCTGGTTGGCGCACCGATCTCCGTTTCGCCGTATTGCCACGTAATGGGGGCCTATGGCGTGGCGAGAATAGCGCTTAATGAGGTTATTCTGAAAAATGAAAAAACAGATTTCGTCGGACTCAAAATAGTTCAGGGTCCGGTAGAGCTGAGGCGCGATGTGTGTGAGCTGTGCGCCAACAAGTGTTCGATCACCTTCGCGCTCGTGGGAGAAAATGCCACGGCCGAGAATGCGCCAAGTTGGGGATATCTGTGCGGCCGCGAGCCTGATGAAAAAGGCGTAAGGGTGAATCACAATTTTGACTTATTCAGGCAGCGAGACCGCATCTGGAGAAAGGCCGGAGAAGTTTCCTCTCTTCCAAAAAATGCCCCTGTCGTGGGAATTCCGCGTGCGCTCCTCATGTACAGCTATCTTCCGATGTGGCGCAGATTTTTCGGCGAACTCGGAATCAGAGTTGTCCTGTCCAGACCGTCGAGTGACGAAACTCTCGCAATAGCCGAGGAGTTCATAAGCAGTGACTACTGCTACCCGGTGAAGCTGGCCCACGGACATGTGAGGGACCTCGCTGCCAACGGTGAGGTGCAGAAGATATTTTTCCCGTACATGGTGCAGGGCGAGCCGCATGACGACAAATTCGCAAGAAGCGTATTTTGTCCATACAACATATCCTTTCCATCTATAGCGAAGACAGCAGGGCTGGAAAATCCCGAGGGCAAAGAGATAATCTCCGCGGTCGTGAACCTGCAATACAAGACCGAAACGATAGTTCGCGACCTGATGGATGGAGTAGGGAAGGGCTTCGGCCTCAAAAAAGATGACGTAAAGCGCGCGTGGCTCCTCGCAGTTGAGGAACAATCAAAATTTGTTGCCGACGTTGAAAAGATAGGCGCGACAGCTCTTGCCAAACTCGAAAAGGATGGCAGTCGGGGAGTGGTGCTTCTGGGTAGGTCCTACAACGTATGCGATCTCGGCGTTAATTTGAACCTTCCGCAGAAGATAGCGGACCTAGGCCTTCTCGCTTTCACGGTTGACATGCTTCCCCTGTCGCACATACGGATAGATCCCCTCTTCAAAAATATGTATTGGAAATACGGGAGGAAGATGCTGCAGGCGGCCACTCTGGTGGCAAAGCACGAGGGTCTTCACGCCGTCTTTATGACAAACTTCAGCTGTGGTCCGGACTCATTCTTGCAATCGTATGTGGAAAAGATCATGCGCGGAAAGCCGATGCTGATGCTGGAGATGGACGAACACAGCGCGGACGCCGGATATATTACGAGGCTCGAGGCCTTCAGGGATGTCATCTGCCGGGGAGAGAGCAGCGCGGCAACTCATCATTCCGGCGAATGCGGCAATCCAGAAAAATCATTGGATCCCCGCTTGCAACACGCAGGGACGACAACTGTTTCGGAAAACAACGGCGCATCCCCCGCAGGAAAGGATGTGAGAACCATCTGGCTTCCGCCGATGCACCCGTATGGAGCACCACTTTTGGCAGCGGCGATGCGCAGCAAGGGAATGCCGGCCAGGGAGCTTCCTTCGGAAACGCTCGAAACGTTTGAGATGGCGAAGCGCTACTGCCGCGGAACGGAATGCGTCCCGGCACCCTCCACGATAGGCGCATTTCTGGCGATGCTGAAAAAATCCGACGCGCCGGAGCGCGAATGTTTCTTCATGCCAACGGCCAAAGGGCCGTGCAGGTTCGGACAGTATCACGCCCTTCATAGAATGATACTCGACGAGGCTGGCTACAAAAATACCCCGATCGAATCGTGGGACGATGGGACCGGCGATTTCGGCCTTGACCTGGATACCAGCAAGAGAATCTACAGCACGATACTGTCGTCCGATCTTCTTTACAAAGCGCGCTGCAGGCTGCGTCCGTACGCGTATGACCGAATCGCATTCGATTCGCTCATGGAGAAACAGGTCGAGTTTATGTCCGAAAAAATAGAACGAGGCGAAAACATAGATGATGCCTTGGGACGGGTTGCCTCCGTTCTTTCAAAAGTTGATATCTCACGCGAGAGAAAGCCTCTGGTGGGAATAGTGGGCGAAATCTACGTCAGGGTAAATCCGTTCACCAATGGAAGGCTGGTCGAAACGGTTGAGGCGGCCGGTGGTGAGGCATGGCTTTCCCCTCTCACGGAATGGTTTCAGTACCTAGCCTACATGGATAACCGAATGGCCAAGGATCGCGGGCGCACTTTTGGGGATAGAATAAAAAAATCGCTAAAAAATTCCTACATGATGATGAAGGAACGAAAGCTCACTAAGATAATGGATCCCATAATCGGAGATAGAAGGGAGCCTTCGATAAAAAGCACCGTCTCGGCGGGAGCGCAGGTCTTTCCAGTTCAATTTGACGGTGAATCGATTCTCACTGTGGGTCGCGCAATAGAATTCGCACATCAGGGAGTGGATCTTATAATCAACTGTGCCCCCTTCGGATGCATGCCTGGAACGCTTACGTCCGGAATATTCCAGGGGCTGGAGCAACGGATGGGGGTTCCCATAGTGAGTATGTTCTTCGACGGCGAAACCGATCTAAGCCACCTAGTGAGGACGTATCTGGAAAATATCAAGCAGAGAAAGTCGACGTTGGAGAACAGGTCATGAAGCCGGAGGAAAGAAAACGGGCTATCGTCGAGGCTGCGGTGGAATGCTTTTCAAAAAAGGGATACCATGCCACCTCGATAAGCCACATAATAGACGCAGCGGGGATAGCGCGGGGCACATTCTATCTCTACTTCAAAAGTAAGCACGAGATATTCCAGTTTGTCCTCGATGATCTCATTTCGAAAATACGATCGCAGATACGCACTATAGACCTAAACATCGACGAGAGTCCGGCGGCGCAGATGCGCGGAAACGTGGAACGTGTTGTTCTGGCAATAACATCGAGTCCAGAAGTGGCTCAAATACTTTTCAACGAAGCCGTCGGCCTCGACAAGGAGACGCAGGAACGCCTCAAAAATTTCTACGCTGAGTTTATAGAAATAATACAATCGGCTATAGAGAGAGGAGCATCCTTCGGTCTTATACGAAATGTGGATCCATCTGTTGCGTCCTGCATAGCACTCGGCGGGGTCCGCGAGATTGTGATTCAAACGAAAATTTTCCAAAATACGAATATCGACAGCAAATCCATGATAGACGGGCTCATAGACGTTTTATTCGGAGGCATCGGCCCCAAACTTTCCGAAGGATATTGACCTCTTGTCTTTTAAACTATCCCCTGTTAGTCATTTCGCCTCAAACATGGGAGGAAATATGACGGCAAAGCGGGTTCTAATAATGGGCGCAGCTGGCAGGGATTTCCATAACTTCAACACCTTTTTCAAGGACAATCCGGAATACGAGGTGGTCGCTTTCACCGCCACGCAGATACCCAACATCCACGGAAGGATCTATCCTTCGGTGCTCGCGGGAAAGATGTATCCGGATGGAATTGAAATACTCCCTGAGGAAGATCTCTCCAAGATCATAAAAGAAAAAGATGTCGATCTGGTCGTGTTCTCCTACAGCGATGTCGAGCACAAGTACGTCATGGAAAAAGGTTCACAGGTCTTGGCCGCCGGAGCCAACTACATGCTTCTCTCACCGACCAAGACGCAGATCAAGGCGAAAGTTCCGGTCATATCTGTTTGTGCGGTAAGAACCGGCTGCGGAAAGAGCCAGACGTCCAGAAAAATTGTTTCACTACTCATAGAATCGGGCAAAAAGGTGGTCGCCATCCGCCATCCGATGCCTTATGGCGATCTCGCAAAACAGGCGGTCCAGCGCTTTGCATCGTACCAGGACCTTGATGATCACAACTGCACGATCGAAGAACGCGAGGAGTATGAACCATATATCGACAAAGGCCTCGTCGTGTACGCTGGCGTAGACTATGAAGCGATAACGCGCCAGGCGGAAAAAGAGGCCGACATTATAATATGGGACGGCGGCAGCAACGACATGCCTTTCCTCAAATCGGATCTGGAGATAACGGTTCTCGATCCGCTTCGCGCAGGGCATGAGCGTAGCTATTTTCCTGGGGAGACGAATTTTCTTACCGCCGACGTTCTGGTCATCAACAAATATCAGCAGGCGAGCGCCGAACAGCTGAATACGCTGCTCGACAATATTAAAAAGTTCAACCCCGATGCAAAAGTAATCAAGGGCGATTCCAAGATACTTGTGGATGATCCTAAAAAGGTGAAGGGCAAAAAGGTTCTCGTGGTGGAAGACGGTCCGACCCTGACGCACGGCGGAATGAGCTTCGGTGCCGGCATGGTAGCTGCCGACGAATTCGACGCACAGGAAATCGTTGATCCGAGACCATACGCAGTCGGTTCCATAAAGGACGCCTATACGAAATACCCCAATCTCGGCAAATTGATTCCTGCTCTTGGTTACTACGACGACCAGCTCGTCGATCTTGAAAAATCCATAGCCGCGACTCCGTGCGATCTGGTCCTGATCGGCAGCCCGATCGACATCCGCCGTGTTATCAATCTCGATAAGCCGGCGATGCGCGTTTACTACGAACTTGAAGAGATGGGCGAGCCAACGCTCAAGAGCGTGCTCAAAGATTTTGTAAAGTAAAAGCTTAGCTTCCGATGAATTGCAAAAGGCCTCCGACGAGGAGGCCTTGTGTTTTTTCCAAAAACCAGGACATCTGAAGTCCGCCGCTTTGGCGCTACTTCTTCTTTTCCGATTCAATTTTGAGCCTTCGCATCTCGCTTTCAGCCTCTTCCATCTGCCTTTTGGCCGCCTCTATTTTTTCCTCAAGGGCTTCGAGTTTATCCTGTTCGGTTGCCGGAGGACGTTCAGGATCTATGATGCTGGCCTTTTTAAGTTTTATTGTGTCGTCTGAAAAAGACTCTTTTGAAGCATCAGCTTTCTCTTTTTCTTCTGTGGTGGCCATATCCTCATCCAGCGCAAGTTCTGTAGCCATCTCTGCCTTGACCTTGGCACCATACTCCTTCGCACTGTTTTCATTATCGAATGGTTCTAACCACTCCTTTATTCCATCTATAACGGCTTTGGCATCATCGGATTTAAAAACAGCAGAATCGAACTTAAAACCTGGCATGCATGTAACACGCGAATGGCGTTTTTCGTTATCTACAAGAAGAGGAAAATAGACATCGACCGATATCAGTCTAAGATAAACGGCGTTGTTGAAATATTTTATCCCGGCAACAGCCATGACATCTCCGGGCTGAAGATATGTGTAGGGCTTTCCTCTTCTGCCAACAATCCTGCCGTCTTTCATGTGTATCACCGAACCTCGATAGTCATATTCCTGCCACTCGATAAAAAACCTCGCCCTGTCTGCCGGAATTCCGCCGCGCTTTACGACCACAAATCCTCGCAGCGCACCTTTATTGAGCTCATAGTGAGCGGTGTCCAGAGATTTATTATGAACGGCAGGGGGAAAGTTGCTGGCGACCGCAGCCTCTATATTTTGTCTCAATTTAGCTTCGGCAACGAAGGGAATTGCGAACAACACCGCCACGAATAAAAAAGTTTTTCTCATAATATACACCTCTCAAGATTCAATCTGATTTACCGAAAGCTTCTATCGCCCTTTGTAGCTCCCTATGGGTCCTCGAATATTCCTCGATGCTGACTCCGGATGATATCGCATTCCACGCCTGTCTAAGGCTCATGGCGCCCGCCGCGGCCCCATCGGGATGACCGAAGACGCCGCGTCCTGGAACCATTGCGAAATCAATGCTACCCACCTTCTCGTATATCGAAGGGAGAGTGCCCGCCCAGTCGCTTCCTCCTGGGACCGGAAGTGACCTCTTTATATCGCAGAGATCGATGCTGCATTCGCGCACGTTTTCCAAAACCTCCGAGGAGGAGGTCTTCATGCGCTCTCCGAAACCGGGCATTATTATCGCGTCGCAGCCGCATATCCTCTGAAGCTTCGTCATGACTCTGCTGGAAACTCCGAACCAAGGGTGCATCGACATCGGCGCGATGCAGTCGAAGTGCGCTACGATGGGAAGGTCCGTGTTCTTCCTGAGAACCCTTACGGGTGAAAGCCCGAGCGCCATGACATTGACCATCACAGCGTTGATTCCGTTTTCCCGTGCGATATCGCACAGCTTCAAAATTCTATCCGATTCGTCGGTGACGTTGGCGACAAAACACTTTTTCTCACCCGTCAGGTCCTGCGCGTGGCGGAGGGCATCGCCAACCATCCGCATGCGTTTTTCGAACGGTGAATAGTCAGGATCGGCGAGCATCTCGTCATCCTTGGCGACATCTAGCCCCCCGCGCCATCCTTCGAAGGCGAGTTCTGCAAAGCTCTTCGGGTCGAGACCGACGTTGGGCTTTACCACCCCGAAAAATATCGGGCGATCGTGGATCTGGATCATGGTTCGAAAACCTTCAGTCCCGTGCAAGGGCCCCTGAAAATCGGCCAGAAATTCCGGAGGGAAGCGGATGTCTTTCAACTTTATTGCAGTTATTCCATGGCTGAAAAAAGCTCCCTCACCCATTGCGACGGTTAGAAGGTTGGGAATTCTCGTTCCAAAATTTCTATATGGATGTGCTATTTTCGCGCGGACCTTCAGATATGAAGAAACCCCTTCTTGGTCGCTGTAGAAGGCAGAAAAACCGGACTCGTCGAGAACATCGAGCGCAATCACCTTGGCCGCATGTCTGATGCGAAAATCCTCATCGACTCCGGGGCGTTTCCACTGTGCGGTGGAGGTTTCCTGACAAAGCCTGGCTGCTGCTTCAAGAGGATCAAGGGAGGTTTCGAATACGTAGTCGAAGATGACACACGAGGCCATATCTATCTCAGATTCCTTCGCGAGAAACCCCTGTATCGCTTCTCTTTTCATCTTGATTCGCCCAGGATTTTTACGATTACCTTGCGGCTATCGCGCGGACCGTCGAGCTCCACGAAAAATATTGACTGCCAGCTGCCGAGAATCATCTCGCCGTCTTTAACGGGAATCGTTTCAGAGGCGTTCATGAAAAGCGACATGATATGCATCCTGGCATTTTGTCTGTTATCGACGGTATGCTCATCGTGGCGGTATGCTGCCTTAGGGACTGCATCCTTGAGATAGTTGATCATATCCATCTGCAGTCGCTTGCAGTTCTCGGTGATTCTGACCGACGCTGTTGTGTGGTTGCTGAAAATTACGACGAGCCCATCTTTCACCCCAGACCTTCGGAGAGCATCATTCACTCGATCGGTGATATCGATAAATTGGATATCGCTGGAGCTGTCTATTAAAATTTCCGACTGAAAACCTGTCATTTATTCCTCTCGATGATATATCTCGCTATCAGCGCAAGAGGTTCTGCGCCGTTTCCAAACGGCGCCAGAAGTGAAACAGCCTCGTCGATGAGAGAGGCCGCTCGCCGCTTCGATTTTTCCATTCCGAGGACCAAAGGGTATGTAGATTTCTGATTGTCCTCGTCGCTGCCGATGTTCTTGCCCAGAAGAGCTTGGTCCCCTTCGATATCCAGGATGTCATCAGCGATTTGAAAAGCCAGCCCGATGTTCATTCCATATCTGTCGAAAAGGGCGACGTGTTCATTCGACGCGCCTGAAAGCTTTGCTCCAGAGGTGACAGAAGCCCTCAGCAGCGCTCCGGTCTTCATCATGTGAAGCTCGTCGAGCTTGTTCTCCGAAACGTTTCTGCCTGTGGATTCTATATCGATGACCTGTCCGCCGGTCATGCCGCGCGCTCCTGTGGCTGACGCGATATCGCCAATAACCTCGACTACCAGCTCCGGAGCGAAACGTTTAAGCCCTCTGGCCATGACATAAAAAGCCTCTGCGAGTAGTCCATCTCCAGCAAGGATAGCATTGGCTTCGCCGAAAATCTTGTGATTGGTCGGCTGTCCACGCCTTAACGAATCATCATCCATGGCTGGCAGGTCGTCATGGATGAGCGAGAAGGTATGTATCATTTCCATCGCGACGGCCACCGGAAGAACGCTCTGCGCATCTCCGCCAACCGCTTCGGCCCCCGCCATGACAAGCACCGGCCTGATGCGTTTGCCACCGGCATCGAGGCTGTACTGCA
This sequence comes from Myxococcales bacterium, assembly GCA_012513515.1. Classification (NCBI taxonomy): domain Bacteria; kingdom Pseudomonadati; phylum Myxococcota; class Myxococcia; order Myxococcales; species Myxococcales bacterium. The sequence goes on from JAAZCA010000019.1 coordinate 80,968, forward strand.
TCGCTCTCCTGAGGGTTTCCGGGATATCCTTATCGCCGATCGATTTACACATGTGCGCTTCGACCAATGATTTCTTTTCGCTTAGGTATGACTTGATATCCATTTTGAATTACTCCTTGATCTCGAAGGAGACGGATCTTATTCCTCCCGATGCGTCATTTATGAGCTGTTCTACCTTGCCCTTCGCTTCATCGAGTTTTTTTTCGCAATCCCTAAGAAGGGAGACGCCCTTTTCAAACTCAGAAAGTGAATCGTCCAGCGATATATCCCCAGCCTCCAGCTTTCGCACTATCTTTTCGAGATCCGCCATCGATTCTTCAAAACTTTTCTTGGCACTCATTTCATTCCTCCGTTATAAAGCTTGCCCGCATATGCGGCAAAACTAGAACAAGCAATAAGATGGCGTCAACGTCCAACTTTTTCGACGCGCGTATTGGCAAAACCATCTACAAAGCGGATTTTTAAGGAATCTCCGCATTTGAGAGATCCGGCGCTTCGCACTATCCTGCCATCGGAACTCTCAACTACGGAATACCCCTTTCCAAGCACAGCAAGCGGCGAGAGGTGGTCGAGATTGCTGGCGAGCTTGGCGACGGATTGCAAACGCCTTTCCATAAGCCTTTCCACGGCTATCAACATTGAACGACGAAGTGAGTCTGTGGCTCGAAGCATATCAGGGAATCTTCTGCGAAGATCGGGAATTCTTTGCGCGAGTTTCGCCAGCTCCTGTGTTCTGCGTTCGAGAGACTGCCTGAGGGCAAATGAGAGCTGCCTCTTTTTTTCCTCGAGCATCGCTATGAGCTCGGCTTTGACCGGGATGGCGATCTCGGCCGCAGCGGAAGGCGTTGCAGCTCTGACATCGGCTACCATATCAGATATCGTCGTGTCTATCTCGTGTCCCACAGCGGAAATAACAGGTATTCTGGAAGCGGCAATCGCCCTGGCTACGACTTCTTCATTGAAGGCCCAGAGGTCCTCTATGGACCCTCCGCCGCGCCCCACTATCATGACATCTATGTCGTCGCGTTCGTTTAGCGTCGATATTCCTTCGGCTATCTCCGCAGCAGAGCCTTCGCCCTGAACCTTTACCGGCTTGAGCAATATTTCTACGTTAGGGAAGCGCCTCGTCAGTACGTTGATGATATCCCTTACCGCTGCTCCGGTTGACGAAGTAACCACCCCGATTTTTTTGGGCAGAAACGGTATGCGCTTTTTTCTCTCGGAGCTGAAAAGCCCTTCGGCGAGGAGTTTTTTCTTCAACTGTTCGAAGGCGAGCTGTAGAGCGCCTATCCCCTTTGGTTCGCAGAAATCTATCAATATAGAATAATACCCGCCTGGACCGTAGACGTCTATGTCGCCGCGGCATACGAGTTCCAGACCGTCCTTGAGTTCAAATGGAATCTTTCTCGAGGCGGCGTTGAAAATTATCGCCCGTATTTTGTTTTTTTGTTCGTCCTTGAGCGAAAAATAAAAATGTTTTCCGCTTTGATTCTTGAAGTCGGTAACTTCGCCAGAGATCCATATCTCGCGGCACGGCTCCTCTACCAGCGACTTTATTTTTCTCGTGATCTCGCTAACAGTGTAAATTTTTTTGGGAGGAGTTTTCTCCAGCTGGGGGGCGGATGATACCGTAAGACCTCTTGAAGATTCCACCGCAACGGCCGAATAGCGAGCTGTGACCTCGAAAAGGGTTTTAGCTGGGGGCTTTGCGGTCCCGCCTGCGGAGGCGTCGTAGGAATCGATGAGCATCGGAGCTTTTTTTGCCCCGCGTCTCTTTTTCGCCCCTCCCTTTTTGTTCTTCGCTTTCTTTTTCTCCTTTTTCGTCGGAGAAAAATCGCCGGCGCCGAATATGTCAATTTGCTTGGGTGTCACGATCGTTTCGCTTTCCTAGAGGAACTTTTCATCCTGGAGATAGCCCTTTTGACGCGCATCTTCCCTGGGCTTCTAACCTTTTTTCTGTTTCCTTCGAGAAGAAGTTGAATCGCTTTGGGGCTCGAAGAACCGCCCGAGAGTATCTTCAGCTTATTTTCGACGCCGTCGCGGGAAATCTCTATGCCGTATTTTTGCAGTATTGCTTTGACTTCGTCGAACTTCTCTTCAACCGAATTTCTAACGGACAAGAAACCTAGCTTAGCAGCTTCTATCCTGTTTTTGAATGAAAGCGGGTTTAGGGCAAAAAAGGCCTCATCATCCGCTTGCGGCTCGATGAGTATGATGTCCCCATTGAAGTCCGGACTTCGTCGGTAGTAGTCTATGGCGGCCTTCAGGCGTGAATGAAAGAAGGCTCTCATGATCTGATTGAGCACCGTCATGATTCCGCTGGAAGAAAGATATCTGCCTTCCTTGCGCCTTTTGTTGAAATCATCCACGAAACCCTTGGGCTCGAACGGCCTGAAAGGGTTATAACAGATTATCAGCTTCGCCCCCTTGTCGATGGCTATGTCGATATTGGCAGTGCGCTGAACTCCGCCGTCCACGTAATCGACGCCGCCTATCCGTGCGGGCTTATAAAAGCCGGGAACCGCGGTGGAGGCCTGGATAGCCTCGGAGAGAGTTATGGAGTTGTTCTCGTCGGGACCGAAGATCACCCTTTTACCATCGTCGAGACGCATCGCCGAGATATAAATCAACTTCCCGGATATTTTCTGGATTTCCCTGAAGTCGTTGGTCAGCCCGTTGCGCTCTATATTTTTTCTGACGTAGAGTTCTATTGCGCTGTTGTCAAAAACGCCCGACGGCAAAATTTCCAAAAAGGAGGGAAAATCTTCCATGCTTCCAAGGATGGGTTTGACCATCGAGTCATAATTCGCCGCGGTCGGATTTTCGAGAAATGAGATCACATTCTTGAAGAGGCCCTTCGACCAGTCGGGATACCTGCTGACTATTCCCAGGAGCTTGCCTGGAAGCATAGCTGCGAGCTTCGCCGCAAAATGCAGCGGTTTAATTAGCATCTCGGCAAAATTAGGCTTGTAATAATGCCAGGCGCTGAGTGGGGAAAAATGCCCGGAGGTTCCATCGAGGCTTTTAAGAATCGACTCGGGAGAAATTCCTCCGACAAGCGGTGCAGCTATAAGGCTTCCAGAACTTATTCCCACATAGAGATCGAAATTGTTTACACTGAAATTTCCAAAATAATCATTCAGGGCCTTGAGCCCGCCGGCCTTGAACGAGGCGCCTGTTACAGCCCCTCCGGCCATGATAAGCGCCTTTTTGCCGGCGATGACCTTGTGCGACGGCGCGCTCCTTTGTACGATAGTTATGCCCATCTGCGGATGCGGAAAATCATCTTCCCGCCATTACCTCAAATTTTGTGTTCATCGATTTTAAAAAAATCTCGACAGTGGTGAACTTTTCGAGGTCCAAAGTTTCGGGGACAAAGAGATCTATGACATCGCGCGCGCCTATCGGAAGTAGCAGCGGATAACCGATTACATCCTTTACGCGCGGCGGAAGCGCAGACCATGCTTTGGGATCCTGCCCCCTCAGGTTGTGCAGCGCCTTGATCGGAGAGCTCTTGCCATCGACTTTTATGGACCATTTATCCCTCTGCGGATCGAGACCTATTATATTGAAGGATGAATTAGCGATGACGACGTTGATCAGCTTATAGCCGGGAACCAGGTTATCCAAGCGCGGATCGTAGCTAGCGTCTATCACCAGACCATAGCCCTGAATGGGGACGCCTCCGTTAACCTGGACCTTATTTATCTTTGCGCAAAAGGCATGCGAATAGAAAGTCACCGATAAAATAAAAACGGCGACCATCATGAGTATGCGCTTCATAAATCCTCCCTCGATCAAGATTTGAATGCGGATCGTAGCCTCACCAAATGGCGTTGTAAAGCATGGAATGGCGGGGACATGGTGAATTTTCGAAGTGTTTCAAGTAGTTACAAAGAAAATGAATTCCGATCTGTTTAAGGAACCTCTGAAAAGCTAGCTGTAAGCGCCTCTAAAAGCTATCTTATGAAAGCCGTCTGCCATCAGTCACGGTTGTTGCTGGATCCCCGATAGAACCATTCGGGGATGACAAGCGCATAGTTCTTAGAGGTGCCCTGAATTTGCTGATTTTTCGGAGGTTACTTAAATTCATCTATAAAATGACATGCGCCTGTGCGGCCTGGGAGGTACTCGCGGAGAGCGGGTTCCTCGGTTTTGCAGATATCCCTGCTGTGCGGGCATCTCGGATGAAAGGGGCAGCCCGTCGGAGGGTTGATTGGTGAAGGGACATCCCCTTCAAGAAGTATCCTCTCCCGCTTGATCGCGGGATCCGGCACCGGTACTGCCGAGATGAGAGCGCGGGTGTAGGGGTGGGAGGCCTGTGATATCGACTCAGCGGGAAACAATTCCATGATCCTGCCGAGATACATAACTGCTACGCGGTCGCTGACGTGCTCCACGACCTTGAGATCGTGAGAGATGAAGAGGTAGGTCAGCGAAAGCGAGCTGCGAAGATCGGAGAGAAGATTAAGTATTTCTCCCCTTATCGAAACATCCAGCGCCGAAACCGGTTCGTCGGCGATAACGAAATCGGGATTCATCGCTATCGCTCTGGCTATCCCTATCCTCTGGCGCTGGCCGCCGGAAAACTCGTGCGGATATTTTGAATATGCTGACTCAGGGAGCCCGACCTTGGAAATCAGATCTAGCACTCGCTTACGCCTCTCAGCCCTATCGCCCATTTTGTGAATGACCAGAGGCTCGGCGATTATTTCGCCCGCTTTCATCCTCGGGTTTAGTGATGCGTAGGGATCCTGGAAGACTATCTGCATACGTTGCCTGAGCCGACGTAGCTTGGGCTGGGAAACTGCGGTAATATCGGTTCCATCGAATATTATTTTTCCCGAATCGGAATCTATCAACCTCAACATCAGCATTCCGAGAGTGGATTTTCCGCATCCGCTTTCTCCGACAAGGCCCAAGACCTCGCCTCTTTTTATGCAAAGGGATATGCCACGCACCGCATGGACCCTGCCAATTTCACGGCCGAAAAAGCCTCCGCGTATCGGGAAGCTTTTTTTTAAATTCTTTATCTCAACGAGAGTTCTTTCCATCCAAAACACCTCATTTTTGTGAAGCGTAAAAACATCTGACAAGCCTTCCGACCCCGCAGGGATCATCTGGAACGTCGCGGCCGCGGCAATCGTTGTGAACCTTTTCGCATCTGTCGGCAAAAGCGCACCCGGCAGGCATATCTATCAGGCTTGGGATCATTCCCGGAATCGTCGGGAGCCTGGAGTCGGGCGGGGCCTTCTTGAGCGGCGGAATGGACCTAAGAAGGCCCTGGGTATATGGATGCATCGCCGATCCGAAGATCTCTTCCGTGTTCCCCTTCTCGACAAACCGGCCCGCATACATGACATGAACCCTGTCTGCCATCTCTGCCACAATGCCGAGGTCGTGCGTGACGAGGATCATCGACATGCCGAGCTCGGATTGAAGTTTTCTCATGAGATCGAGTATCTGAGCCTGAATCGTCACATCGAGTGCAGTGGTTGGCTCATCGGCTATGAGAATGTCTGGAGTGCACGAAAGAGCCATCGCTATCATGGCGCGTTGCCTCATGCCTCCGGAAAGCTGGTGGGGATATTCATCCGCACGTCGCTCCGGAGCGGGCATGCCAACCATATCGAGCATCTGGATTACGCGTCTTCGAAGAGTTGCCCCTCTTATATTTTCATGAAGCGAAAGAGCCTCGCCTATCTGGTTGCCTATCGTATAGACGGGATTTAGCGATGTCATTGGCTCTTGGAATATCATGGCTATCTTTTTACCGCGGATCTTTCTCATATCGGATTCATCGAGCTTGAGAAGATCGACCGAGCTGCCTCCCGATCCAAAAAGAACCTCGCCGGAAACTATCCGACCGGGGCGTCCTATTAGCCGCATGATCGACATCGCCATAACGCTCTTGCCGCATCCGCTTTCGCCGACTATGCAGAGCGTTTCCCCTCTGGAGAGATCGAAGGAGAGGTCGTTCACCGCGCGGACTTCGCCCTCGTCGGTGGAAAACTGCGTCGTGAGATTTCTGACTGAAATAATAGTCATCGTAAGACCGTCCCGATTTTTTGCTCAGGCATCCCTACCGCCAGATTCGGAGATTCTCTCTCCGATAGAATGATATGCCATGACCGCGATGAAAATCGCAGAGCCCGGCGCCAAAGTCAACCACCACCCAAAACCGGAATAGCGCTGGGCATCCGAGAGCATGCTACCCCAGCTTGCAACCGATGGAGGAACTCCAAATCCCAGAAATGAAAGCGCTGCCTCGGCGAGTATTGCGCCTCCCATCGCAAAGGAGGCCGAGACTATTACCGGCCTCAGCGTGTGAGGAAGCAGGTGCCGTAGCATTATCCTCAAATCGCTGGCGCCGGAGGCTCGCGCGGCATCGATGAATGGAAGCTCCCTTATCCTCATGCCTTCCGCGCGAACTAGCCTTGCAACCTGGGTCCACCCCGTCAGTCCCACCGCTATCATGATGTTGTAGATCGACGGACCGACGAAAGCCAGTATGGTTAGTATCAGGAAGAATGCCGGAAAGCACATCACCGCTTCTATGAGGCGTGATACGGCCCAGTCGACTATGCCTCCGAAATATCCGGCTATCGCTCCGAAGATGCATCCGAGCGCTATCGCTATTCCAACCGCCACTATACCAACGCTCATGGAAACCCTGGCTCCCCAGACCAGCTTCGACGCGACATCGACCCCATCCCCATCGGTGCCCAGGATATGCCTTTTGCTGGGCGGTGAAAGCACAGCCTCAAAATCGAAGGATGAGGGGGAATATGGAATCGGCGGCATCACGAGCCAAGCTCTCTTGGATTTGAGCTCATCTATCTTTTCATCCGAGATCGAATCGGAGAATGCAGGAAAAAAAACTTCACCATCGCAGTACATCGCTATCGGTCTGTCCCCTGCTATAATGGGGGCGAACATGGCAAGTGCCGCCAGAAATGCTATGGCAAAAATGGCGGCTCTGGGGGAAAATCCTTGAAATATCACAGCCGATTTTTTCTTCAGTGAGGAATGTCTCATCGATTCCTCCCCTCTATGGAAATTCTGGGATCCACCGCAGCGCAGAGAATATCGGAGAGAAGCGTTCCAAGAAGCGTAAGCAGTGCCGAGATGAATGCTATGGCCATGATCACCGGATAATCCCTCGAAAGAACGGATTCAAAACCGAGCCTCCCCATTCCGGGGATGGAAAATATCTCTTCGATGATAACGCTGCCGCCTATGAGCGCGGGCAGAAGCGTGCCGATCAAAGTCACAAAAGGAATCAGCGCGTTGCGCATAGCGTGTTTCACTAGAACTTTCCATTCAGAAAGCCCCTTGGCACGAGCTGTCACGATGTAATTTTGATCGATCGTGCGAAGCATGGAGCTCCTTGCGAACCTGGACAGAAAAGCGAAGCCGCCGTAGGTGAGGCACACCACCGGCAAGACCATGTGCCACAATACGTTAAAGATCTTGCCATGCCACGGAAGAGAGCCGATGCCATCGGATGCTATACCGGCAATGGGAAACCAGTTGAGGTATTCTCCTCCCCCAAAGAAAGATATGAGAACTATAGCCGCCCAAAAACTGGGAATCGAATAAAGAACCAGTGTCGAGGCGAGTGAAAACCTGTCGAAAAGCCCTCCTTTTTTGGATGCGGAAATCACCCCGACCGGTATCGATATGATATAGACCACCATTATGGCGGTGATGTTCAGAAGCAGCGTAACAGGAATCGCCTCCATGATCTTATCCATCACTGGGCGCTTGTCTTTGAACGACACGCCGAAATCGAGGCGTGCAGCTCTGGATATCCACATTAAAAACTGTCGATGCGCAGGTTTGTCGAGGCCGTAGAAGGCGCGCGTTTCCTCAACTATCGCCTTGGCCTGCTGAGCTGAAACCGATGATGCGGCTGCAGACTGAAGCTGGAGCTGAGCAGGGTCTCCCGGTGCCAGATGCACAACCGCGAATGTTATGATCATGATAGCGACGAGAGTCGGTATCATGAATAAAATTCTTTTGATCACATAAGCGAACATCTCAAACGCCTTTCAAATATAACTCACCACTCATAAAGCGGCTTCCAGGTATTAACAGTCCACTGGTTGACATCTACGCCGACTTTGTAATTTTCCACATTTCCGAAGCGATTTGATACCGAGAGAAGGGTCGGAAAGGTGAAAAGAAACGTCGAAGGCTGCTGCAAAGCTATGCGACGATGGATTTCCTTCATTACCCTGGACCTATTGTTCTCGTCGAACTCGTCCATCGCCCTCTCTATCAGGCTGTCCACCTCGGGATCGGAAAGCCCCATGAAATTGGAGCCGGAGTCGGATTGTGAGGAATGCCACACCGAATACGGGTCTTCCAAAAGAGGAAGGGCGAATGCGAAATGAGCTGCGTCGAAATCTCTCTGGATTATGCGGCCGACGAGGCTCCCCCATTCAAGCGCTGAAATATTCATCTCGATTCCGATGCGCGCAAGCTCCTTTTTGAGAAATACGGCTATGCTCCTGCCGGTGCGATCTCCGGAGGCCATAAGGATCTCGAAACGAAATGGAACGCCATCTCTTTCCCTGATTCCGTCCCCATCCTTATCGACCCATCCGGCCTTCTCGATGAGTCGAAGCGCCTCGCTAGGGTCGAAGGGGAGGGGGTTCACTGATGAGTCATAGTTTTTACCGAAGCGGTAGAACGGTCCGGTGACGGCTTCACCATTTCCGAAAAAAATCTTGGCGAGAATTTCGTTTCGGTTAACCAGCATCCCCATTGCCCTTCTCACATTCGCGTCGTCGAAAAAAGCGCGGCGCATATTCCAAGCTATCATGGAATAATTTGGGGGATAGTATTTTGTCTTCATGAAATTTTGGGCAAAATTTTCAGAGGTACTCTGAAAGTGCCACTGGAAATTGGATAGATTCAACTTGTCCAGGGCGCCCTTTTTAAGAAGAGCAAATGCGGTCACATCGCTTGGAACTATGTTGTATTTTATCCCTGAAATTTTCGGAAGAGTTCCAAAATAACGGTCGAATCTGCGGAGTTTTACATAGCTTCCCCGTTTCCAGTTTTCAAAATAGAAAGGTCCCGATCCTACGGGGGCATCGTTGGCCGGGCTGGAGTTGAAGGAATCGATATCGCCATACACGTGCCTTGGGAGTATTTTCACGAGCCCCAAAATAGCCATCATCTTGAAGTTCGGCTTTGAAAACCTGAAAATCACATCTCGCTCTCCAATTTTATCAACGGAAACCAAAGAGTCGAAATATGATCGGGTCACCGCGGCATCGACGCGCTTATCCCTGATGGCAGAAAAAGTGAACACAACATCATCAGCAGTCAAAGGGACTCCATCGTGCCACAGGACGTTTTCCCTTATCGTAAATTCATACGACAGACGGTCGTCCGAAATTTTCCAAGAACTCGCAAGCAGCCCTTTGAGTTCCAGCGACTCGTTGTCATATTCAAGGAGAGAGCTGAAGATGGCGCTGGTAACCGTATGGGCGCTCATCTCTGCGGCTAGGATCGGATTCAGGGTAGTCGGATCGCTAACCAGCCTGTCGGAAAGAAAGCCCGGGTCCCGTTCCACCATGAAGTTGCAGGCTGGGAAAAGAAAGGCCGCGAGAAGAATCGCAAAAAGCCTTTTGCACCCCACTTTGCTCATAGTCCCCCGGAAGAGGCGTCCAGATCGGTGATTTTTTTGAAACCGTGTTCGTTTGGACTGAAGATATAATCATCGATAGGCCCGCCGAATGAAACGTCCTTGTAGGAAATCACTATCTGTATCCCCCTCGAAGGGAAATGGAGGGTTATGTGGAATGGAAACTTAACCTTCCCAACCCATCTGTGATCATCAAACTCGGCAATAAAATCTATCCTTCGTCCTCCGTCGCCGTATCGCACGAGTTTTCTGACGAACCCCCCTTTTTCGGTGGTCCAAAGGTGGAGTTCCCCGCCGTAGGCCACGAAATGATAGGCGTTTCTGCCTTCCAGTTGGGTAAAACCGGAATGTTTGCCCGTGGTGGGAAATCCGCTGATAATAGCTATCAGGTCGGTTACATCGAGCTGGAAATCTATAAGGCGCTGCAAATTTTTTCTAACGGAACGACCTTTGTAAAGCCTTCCCTTTGCGGGAAGGTCGAGCCAAACCTGATCGCCGCTCGAACCGGTCCGGGCCCAAACATCTGCCAGAGAGTCGATAGCGTCTATCCTGATTTTATCAGGACGATGGATGAGCAAAACCGCATCCGTCTTTCGCTCATTATCTCCGTCGGAGATGTCGAATTTGACCAGCGCTTTGAGAGAAGCAGTTTCGGACTCAAACTCCTTCAGGTGCGTCTCAAGCTTTTGTGAAGCTTCGCTGTTCCTTCCTATTTCTCCACGGATCACGTGCGGCGGGCGCTTGGCGCATCCTGTAAGGTACAGAAGGGGAGCGACCATGAGAAGGAGTGCAGCGCATTTTTTAAAATCAGGAATACTCTTCATTTTTCCAACTCCTCCAACTTCTTGCCGAGCCTTTCGACAGTCTCATCGTCATGATTTTCCTTTGAACTTTCAAGATCCAAAGCCTTTTGAAAATATTTCTTTGCTTCCTTTCGGTCGCCGGTTGCCAGATATGTATCTGCTATGTGTTCCAGTATGGCAGGTTCTCCGGGGGCCATGGAATTCGCCTTGAGAAGAATTTTCAAGGCCTTCTCGTATTCGCCCTTCTTGAAAAACAACCATCCGAGGCTGTCGGTTACAAAGCCGTCATCAGGCTTCAGATGCAAGGCTCGTTCTATCATCTCCTGTGCTTTGTCGAGCTTTTCGCCTCTATCGGCATATGTGTAACCGATGTAGTTTAGAGCGCTGGCGCTGTTCGGGTTAAGGCGCAAAAGGCTCTTCATGGATTCAAGGGCCTTCTCCTTCATCTTTGCGCGCTCATAGAGGAGGGCGAGGAGAAAGAACATCCTTTCATCATTGGGAAGCTCGGATGTCCCTTTCTTGAGAGTGCCAATCGCATCCTGGAGTTTGCCCTGCTCTTCGTATATCGCCGCCAGATACTCGTACATCTCGGCTATGTCACCGCGTTTAGCGATTCCATTCGACAGAGACCTCTCCGCCTCTTCGTAATTACCGGAGGAGCGATGTATCGTAGCAATCATCAGGCGTGATTCCTTGTAAAAGCCGGAGCTGGGGGGAACTCTCTCAAAAGACTTCAGAGAGCCTTCAATATCTCCAACGCTCTCGTAGAGAATTCCTAGATAGTAGGTGATCTTGTCCGCATCGGGATTGAGGGTAAGTATCCGTTCAAAGGTATCGATCGAATTTTCGTATTCCTTCAGCTCGTAGTAGATGAGAGCAAGGCGAAGCATCGCCGACAGATCGTCCGGGTCGACATTTGTTATCTCCTGATACAGCTCGAGCGCTTTGCGCAAATCCTTTTTGTCTATGTAGATCTGCGCAAGTTCGGTCATGGCTCCTACGCTGGAGGGCTCTATAGCGAACGCCTCGCTGTAGGATTTTATGGCGGAATCTTTATCTTTGAGATAGTTAGAGTAGATCGAGCCCATCATGAAATGCGCTATGAAGGAATCAGGGTTGATCTTTAAAAGTTCCCTGAGAGGTTGAAGGCCTGCACGATAGTCGTTGCTGGCCAAATACTGCCTTGAGAGCATCGTGTACGCATTCTCTTTTTTAGGGTCCTTCCTGATCACGCTTTGCAGCACCTTGATCGACGCTTCGTAATTCTGCATTGAGGAATAAAGATCGGCGAGAAGAAGTTCTGCGTCCAAAAGACCGGGATCGAGCTGAACCGCTCTTCTGGCTTCATCTATCGCTTCTTCTATTTTTCTGTCCTGAGAAAGATTGTAGGCAAGAAGGTAGTGGAAGAAGGCAACGTCGGGCTCTTTGGCTATAAGTTTCCTCAGAGTCGCTGTGGACTTTCTTAGATCCCCCTCCAACATCAGGATATCTGATTTGAGAAATTCGAAATACGGATCGTACCCATCATCGATCTTTGCAATGCGGGGCTCCTTCTTGGCCGCACAGCCAAAAAGCATGAGCGAAACTAGAGCGATTGATAAAATCCTGAAATGCAAATCCCCCCCTGTTTCCAAAAACGCCGGAAATATATGCGCACCCCCCTTTAAATGCAAGGATATCAGGAGGTTCAGGGTTCGGATCCCACCTGAAAAAAAACCAAAAATTCGATATTTCCTTTGGCCCCTTTGATGGGGGATTCCATCAGACCGGCTACCCTCCAGCCTAATTCCTCCCCGGCATTTAAGACCTTTCGTGCTGCATCTCTCCTTGCAGTGGGGTCCCTGACTATTCCCCCATCACCAACCATAGAGGGAACGACTTCGAATTGTGGCTTGATTAGTGCGACTACGTCGGAATGCCGCGCCATAAACCTGTTCACTTCCGGGAGAACCACCTCGAGGGATATGAAAGAAACATCCACGACTGCGAGATCGATATCCTCTTGAATTTCGCTTTTTTCCAGTCGCCTTATATTCATCCTGTCGATGACCACGACCCTTGGATCGCGCGAAATTCTGTGATCCATCTGGCCGCGCCCTACGTCGACCGCATAAATTTTTGATGCCCCGGACTGCAAAAGGCAGTCTGAAAATCCGCCGGTAGAAGCCCCGATGTCCATGCATATTTTCCCGGATGGATCGATGCCAAAATTCTTCAGTGCGCTTGCGAGCTTAAGCCCGCCGCGGCTGACGTAAGGGCACTTATCGCCGCGCAGTCGAATATTTGCATCTGCATCGACGCGGGCGCCGGCCTTATCCACCGGGACGTCATCCACCAAAACGTCGCCGGCCATGACTGTAGCCCTGGCGTGATTGATATCGGGGACGAATCCGAGTTCGACGAGAAGATCGTCGATTCTCTTTTTGGATTTTTTGGACACGAGGAGTGCTCCCTGATGGATCAAAGGTCCTTTAGGATCTCCTTCTTCTTCTGGGAATATTCCTTCTCGGTGATGAGTCCTTCTTTCTTCAGATCGTCGAGCTCCTGGAGGCGTCCTTTCACACCGCCAGCGGGGGCCGTCTGAACCGTAGCCGGGGCAGGGGCGGAAAGCGAATCTGAGGACTCAATAGCTGGGCCCTTCTTACGAGAGTTCTCGTAGCCTACTTCGTCCTTTTGGCTTTTCCGGCTTTTCGAGATGCCCTTTGTTTCCTGTTTATCGGTCGCTGGGTCGTTGATCTCAGATGTTTCTTCGAGCGGGGTTGGGGAGATGAGCGGTTTTTTCTCGCCCTTCATTGTTACGCCCTGAGTCGGCTTCGCATCGGGCTTTGGCGCTTCGACGTAATTATAGTCCAGATCCAGGATGATCTCGCTCGTGTCGTCTATTCCAAATTTCTGTCCTGGCTGCAGCTCAAGATCGACCCTGAGGCCGCGAGCCTTGCTGGCAGCCTTAGCCTCATTGCCACGCTTATCGACATCCCCGCTTATCTTGGCAAAGAGCTTGTTGAACTTAACGTGCAACTCGTTTCCGGAAATCCAACAGGTGGCTATATTCAGGGTGTCATTTCTGAGGATGAAGAAGGGATTTTTAGAGAGATATGACACCACGATTTCTTCAATCGGCGTTGCCCTGCTAAAAGCCGTCGTCATATTCGGTGCCAGGAAGTTGATGGCGGATTCGTCGAATACCTGCTGGTTCTCCGCTTCTTTCTTTATTATGTAGCGCTTCGAAAGTTTTATCGATGCAAGCGCGGCTTTCAATCCATCGACGTCGATGTTCACAGGATGTGTCATATTTCGCCCTTCGGCAACGCCGCCCTTAACCTCCTTTAGTTTGACGTAGTTGAAACGTTTGTTCGTTATTATGTAGGTGGTCTTGGCGGCAGTTGCCTCCGCAGATACAAAAACAAAAAGAACCACCAGTAGAAATATCCGCTTCATTCATCCCTCCCTTTTTGTGGGTCGCAATCTATAACATACTCAAATGCATATCAAAGCAAAAAAGCCGTTCGAGGGTCGGCCTCGAACGGCGATTTTTAGCGGCATCAGTAAAAGTCGATATTTAAGCGATGAACCCGTCAGCCATGGGACTTCATTTTCTCCTGCAAAAGCTCATTGAGCTCGTGAAGTTTCTCATTTGATACGGAGGAGCGCATTAACAAGTTACTTTGGAAAATGCTCGTGGCGGCCTTAAATGCGAGCGATGCACTGTTATAATCCGGCGTCTTGAGATACGCCCAAGTGGACCTCAGCTGGTATCTGACCGCCTCATCCACTTCCGCGATAGAAGCCATGTCTCCGTAGTTGCGTGCCAGAAGGGCAAAATCTTTTCCAACGCAAGCCCCTCTGCAGGATCTGTGGAATGCGTTACTCTTGTCGGCATTTCCCGATAATTCCTTGAGGGCGGCCAACCTCCAAGAGTTTGCAGCTCTCAACTGAAACTGATTGGCATCCGCTATAAGTAAGTCTCTCCCCTCTTTAAATTTTCGGTGAATTCTTTCACGGGTCTCGGTTATATCTCGTTCGCTTTCGCCCTCCGCCAGAAGACAACAGGCATGACCCGCTGCATCGAGAGAGTTCATGTCCATATCCAGGGCACTTGCCTCCTCAAAAAATGCCTTTGCTTGGACTTCCTGAAACAGAGCGGCGGACAGATTCGCGTAAGGATATTCCAGTTTCTCCAGAGACTCAACAAACGAATCGATCGCCCTGCTCATCGGAACGATTTTGTTCGACTGATATAAGAAAGTGACCTCCCTCAAGGCCCGCAGCGATGACTTCCACGAATGATCCTCTTTGAAGGCAGCTTTTTTGGTTCTGGCGCCAGACAACCACCTTGCGATAGCGATTTTTTCAGATCTCTCGAGCGAAGCGACAAAGATAAGTCCCTGGAACATATTGGCCACAGTCTCTGTCAAGTTAGGGGAAATATCTGTCGATCTCATAGATGGCACAGGGGGATGAAAAGTCGAATGTCTCAGAGCATGGGATGACATATTCAGCACAGGAGATGGAGGGAAGATCGGCTGGGACCTGCTCTGAAAAGTTCCCACTGAAGCAGCTGGAACCACCATCGTGGCTGTACTAGCAAGTATCGAATCAAACAGCTGGGGAATTCTAGGGCCTATGGAACTGGGATAAAGCATTACGATCTCCTTGGTATGGGTTATTACACTGCTCGTACTTATCGCATTTCGCGGAAAAGTGTTGCTAATTTTTTACATATTTTTCCCCTCGAACGATGCGTATCCTAAATTTCGGAATAGGGGAAGGGTTTCAGTTTAAGTATATGATTTTAAATGATTTTATCTATCGCACGAATTTCATCTGACCCCGGAGATCCTATTCCACCCGCTTTTATCCCCCGGATGAATCAGAAATAGATGGGCGGCACGGCGGCAGGTGTCAGAGGAAATCTCACCACGCTCGCACCGATGACCATGTCTTTGACACTTCTCCTCTCCCTGATTCGCACCCCTATAAAATCGAAATTGCCAAGGAGTTCTTTTTCCACTAACTGCCCTGTGCATGAGAGTCATCTCTGGAAAAGTCAAGGGACGCAGGCTAAAGGCGCCGAACTCCGATAAGGTGCGGCCAGCGCTCGATCAGGTCAAGGAGGCGATCTTCAATATCCTGTTCGATGTCGAAGATCTCTCCGTCCTCGATCTCTTCGCCGGCTGCGGCTCGGTTGGAATAGAGGCGCTATCACGCGGCGCAAAGTCCGTCGTTTTCGTCGAAATATGGGACAAGGCGGTCGAGTCGATCCGCGAAAACCTTGAGCACTGCAAACTCTCGGAATCAGCCACCGTAATGAAGATGCCGGTCAGCAGGGCCATAGATGTCCTTTCGCGGCGCGAAGCCTCGTTCGAACTGATCTTCGTTGATCCTCCGTATCTTCAGGATCTCGTCAATCCGACGCTGGAACAACTGTCACATTCCGGAATAGCGCATAAAAATTCGATCATCGTCGTGGAACACCATCCGAAGGAGCCCGTATCTGTGCCGGCAAGCCTTATCTTGACCGACAGCCGCAAATATGGTCAAACGCGCGTCTCGTTTCTAAAGCCTGCTTAGAAATTACGAATGCGAGGTACGCCATGCTGCACCAGGCGATATGCGCCGGAAGTTTTGATCCGCCTACCGACGGACACATCAATATAGTATCCAGAGGGCTAAAGATGTTTGACAAGGTGATAGTCGCGGTTGCGATGAACACTTCGAAGGACACGCTATTTACCGTGCATGAACGCGTTGAGATGCTGCGCGAAATTTTTGCCGATTATCAAAACGTAGAGATAGACGCCTTCGAAGGTCTTCTCGTCGAATATGCAAAAAAACGCGGCGTCCACACCATCCTTAGGGGACTGCGAACCATAGGTGATTATGATTACGAATCCCAAATGGCGCTCGCCAATAAGACTCTCGATCCGGATATAGAGTTTCTCTATATGATGACAGAAGGAAAATATGCGCACATAAGTTCGTCGGTGATAAAAGAGGTTATCAGATTCGGCGGAAGCGGCTGCGGAATGATTCATCCACTGGTTGCAAGGCGGTTGAAGGAGAAACTCCTTCGGAAAGGAAGTTGATGCCATGGCTATCAAAATATCCAAACGCGCACAGCATATGGGGCAGTCGGCGACGCTGGCGATGTCCAGCGAGGCCAAGAAGATGCGCGACGAAGGAATAGACGTGATAAGCTTCGCCACCGGCGAACCCGACTTCGCGACTCCCCAAAACATATCGAACTCTTCCATCATCGCCATAGAAAAAGGGCTTACAAAATATCCGCCAAGCGCCGGCCTTCCCGAACTCAGGAATGCGATCGCTGTCAAGCTCAAGAGGGAAAATTCCCTTTTCTACGACCCCTCGCAGATAGCGGTCACGTGCGGCGGTAAACACGCCATCTACAACGCGCTTCAGGTGATACTCGATCCAGGAGATGAGGTCGTGATACCTGCGCCGTTTTGGGTCTCCTACCCGGATCAGGTAAAGCTTGCCGATGGCAAGCCCGTCATAGTCGAGACCGGACCTGAGACCTCGTACAAGATAACCTTGCCGATGCTCAAACAGGCGATCACCGACAAGACCCGCGCTTTCATACTGAACTCCCCTTCCAATCCCACCGGCAACGCCTACGCGGAATCCGAGCTGCGGGAGATCGGGAATTTTCTGGCCGATCGCGGCATCGTAATAATTTCTGACGAGATTTACGAAAAGCTGGTCTACGACAACTTCACACATACATCGATCGCAGCCGCCGCGCCGGCATGCAAGGATCTGACAATTCTCGTAAACGGCGTCGCGAAGGCCTATGCCATGACGGGGTGGAGGATGGGATATGCCGCGGGCCCAAAGGAGATCATAGCAAAGATGATTACCATGACCGGCCAGCAGATCACCGGCATTCCTCCGTTCGTTCAGATGGCCTGCGTCGAGGCACTCGAAGGGCCGCAGGATGAAATCGGACGGATGAAGGAGGAGTTTAAAAAGAGGCGCGACTACATGCTCTCCCGCATGATCGAGATTCCTCGCCTCCATTGCGAAAAACCGCAGGGCGCATTCTATCTTTTTCCGGATATAAGCGCTTATCTTGGGAAATCGAACGGGATAAAAACATCGGATGATCTCGCAATGCACCTTCTGAAAAATGCTCATATCGCCACCGTCAGCGGTGCATCATTCGGGGCTCCAATGAACATAAGATTTTCATATGCTACCTCGATGAAAAATATCGAAGAGGGGATGAACAGATTTTCCAAGGCGCTGGCTGGGTTGTGAAATTCCGGAAGAATCCCTAGTCGACGAGTCTCAAACTAATTAAGTGACCTCTGAAAAGCTAGCTGCAACAATAACTTCGACCATGGACGATTGACCATCGACCAAAACATCAAGAACTAGAATCTAGAAGTGAGAAGTGGGATTTCTAATTTCCCGCTTTTTCTAGCTTCTAGCCTCTCGCTTCTAGTTCTGTTTTTCCCAGTCACGGTTGTTACGGGATCCCCGATTACACCACTCGGGGATGACGAACACACTGTCATTCCCGTATGCTGTAAGCGGGAATCTCGTTCCGACCGCTCACTACTCACCAGTCACGGTCGTTACGGGATCCCCGATAAAAGCACTCGGGGATGACGACCTTCTCGTCATTCGGGGATGACAAGCGCATAGCTTTTAGAGACCCCCTGAATTTGCTGATTTTTCAGAGGTTACTTGTGAGGTTATTCAGGCAGTTACGAATCACCCTTAAAGCAAAGGCTTTCATCTTGACGCATCCGGCCTTTGCTTTTTTGCATCAGGAAGGGGAAAATACACCTCAATTCGCAACTCAAGCTGCCATTGCAACCGACAATGCCCGGTCAAAAGAAGGGATAACGGAGGGAAGATGGAGGCTTTCAGGATCGAACCAAAGGGTGGAAAGACCGACAAGGTTATTTTGGAATTGGTTTTGATATCGGCCAAACTCGGTTTAAGCGAAGCGGAACTCTTCGAACTGATCGACTCAGCTGTCATATTGGGTGGAAGCGGAAAAAGGTGTGACGGATGGAGCTCCGTGTTCAACATCGCACAGCCGGCTGGAGAACTTCTGCTTTACTGTGATGAAGACGAGGATATCGTTCCTAATGAGTACATCTGTATCACGAAGGGGATGAACCTCTTTTTCTCTATCGATTAAAAGGGAACGAGAATCTCACGCGCCGTCATTCTCACGCGTTTCAGGCCACAGCCCCTGTTCCTTTTCACCGAAGACATCGGCGGAAAATATCTCTATATCGGTCTCAGGATCGCGCCAGGCGTCGCCGGGCAACCCCGCCTTATAGCAAGTATTCTCGAGAAATTCCTCGCGATTCCAGCCAAACTCCGTGGCCACCTGCGGCAGGAGTACTCCCTGTGAATATCCTCGCTTCATGAGTATGCCATGCTCACCTACAACTATTTCGGAAAGATCCGATATCCTTTTAAGCGTGCTGAGAACGGATATCTCGATGTCTATATCGGGAATCTCCCTTTCCGAGAGGCGATTGAATCTAGGATCGCCGGTGGCGGCGGCTATGGCCATTTCTCGGATTGTCTCAGCAAGAGGGCGGATTCCGACCATGTTGCCTATGCAGCCGCGAAGCATCCCTCTCTTGTGAATAGTAACGAAGGCGCCGCGCATCTCCCCGAAAATCCCCTCTGCAGGGGGGAGTCCGATTCTCTTCCCTTCGGTGACAAACTTGACGATGGCATCACGTGCAAGCTTAAGAAGTACGGATTTGTCCTCGGCAGTGAGATTTTTTTCCATAAACCCTCCGCTTGACTTTTTATCACCCATCTAACATAGCGGTCGCAAAGGTAAAGCGGAGTCTTCATATGAGCGGAAGGATTCTTTTTGGCATCTGCGGCGGAATAGCCGCTTATAAGTGCTGCGAACTTGTGCGCATGATGGTGAAAGACGGGTTCGACGTTCACTGCGTTCTAACGTCGGCGGGCGCGAAATTCGTCACCCCGCTGACGCTTCAGACTCTATCCGGAAACGTCGTGCATACCGATATGTTCGATCTGATGCGGGGAAAAAAGGTGAATCATATATCTCTCGCCAGGGACTCGGATATCATCCTGATAGCACCGGCAACCGCCGACATAATCGCCAGGACGGCCTGCGGCATATGCGACGATCTGCTATCTACGGTGATATGCGCTACGAAATCACCTGTACTTTTCGCCCCATCGATGAACAACAACATGTGGGAAAACAGGATAACCCAGTCAAACGTGACAAGACTTCGCGAGTTCGGATACAACTTTATCGAACCGGAGAGCGGTGAGCTCGCCTGCGGCGATTCCGGATCGGGAAGGCTCCCCGATCTCGAAAAAATACTCCACGCAGTAAAAGAAATTCTCAGATGAAAAAAAGAATAAAAATGCTCGTCACCGCAGGGCCGACGCGGGAATACATAGACCCCGTTCGTTACATCTCCAACGATTCCAGCGGAAGGATGGGCTTTGCGATCGCAGCTGCAGCTGCAAGGCTTGGGATGGATGCGATGCTCATCGCGGGGCCAGTATCGATTGAAACTCCAAAATCCGTCAGGAGGATAGACGTAATCTCGGCCAAAGAGATGCTGGCGGCAGTCACCAAACACGCTGCAAAATCCGATCTGATAATCATGTGCGCGGCGGTAGCCGATTTTTCGCCGGAGAAAATTTCGAAGAAAAAAATAAAAAAGAAAGACGGAGGCTCTTCAAGAGTCACTCTGAAGTTGAAGAAAACCCCCGACATTCTCGCTGAGGTCTGTAAAAATAAAAAATCCGGCCAGGTGGTGGTCGGCTTTGCGCTGGAAACTGAAAATATGGAAAAAAATGCAATTTCGAAACTTTGCGGGAAGGGGTGTGACTGGATAGTTGCCAACATGGTATCTGCAATAGGGGGCAGAAAGAGTTCTGCCGTGATGATCAGCCGTGATGGGAAAAAGATACGCCTGCCGAAGATGGACAAAAATGATTTGGCCGTACTGCTGCTATCACATCTGATGTGCTGATTTTGTGCCAGCCACAATCCGGGCTGACAATCCGTAACATAATCCGGACGAAAGGGATAGATCGTTAAATAATGGTTCTGAGCTCTTTAGATGTACAGATCAATGCACAGTCGTATGGGAATTCCGATAAACCAAGAAGCTAGAATTTAGAAGTGAGAAGTGGGATTTCTAATCTCCCGCTTTTTCTAGCTTCTAGCCTCTCGCTTCTAACTTCTGTTTTTTCGGTCAATGGTCCATTGTCGCTGATCTTTGATCAGCCGTTCACCAGTCACGAGTCGCCAGTCACGGTTGTTGCGGGGGTCCATTTCAGATTGGAAAGAATCGAGAAGGGAGTTGCTTTTATCGCCTGACTTAACTAATGGTGCCGCCCTATGGCAAACCAGGAAAACGAACAGCATAAGATAATTTTTTCCATGCACAAGGTGAGCAGGGTGCATCCACCGAAAAAACAGGTTTTGAGGGATATCTCGCTTGGTTTTTATTATGGCGCCAAGATAGGGGTCCTCGGATTGAACGGGTCTGGGAAGAGCTCGCTACTCAGGATCATCGCCGGTCTGGACAGCGATTACAGCGGCGACATCTATTTCGCCAGCGACTACAGCGTGGGCTTCCTCGAGCAGGAACCCAATCTCGATCCGAAAAAGACCGTAAAGGAGATCGTTTCGGAGGGGGTTCAGGATATCGTCGATGCGCTCAAGGAGTTCGAAGAGATAAATAATTCCTTCGCCAATCCGATGTCGGATGAGGAGATGGAAAAGCTTCTCGCCAGGCAGGCCCGTGTTCAGGAAAAGCTGGATAACTCCGGTGCGTGGGAGCTTGACAGCAGGCTCGCCCTGGCGATGGATTCACTGCGCTGTCCGCCGGACGATGCGCTCATCGAGACTCTATCGGGAGGTGAAAAGCGACGTGTAGCGCTTTGCCGCCTTCTTTTGCAGGAACCTGATATCTTGCTCCTCGACGAACCGACAAACCACCTCGATGCCGAATCGGTCTGGTGGCTCGAGCGCCATCTACAGCAGTACAAGGGGACCGTGATCGCGGTGACGCATGACAGATATTTTCTGGATAATGTCGCGGGGTGGATTCTGGAGCTCGACCGCGGATACGGAATACCTTGGAAGGGGAATTATTCCTCATGGTTGGAGCAGAAGGAAAATCGCCTGGCGAACGAGGAGAAGGCGGACAGGAAGCGCATTAAAACGCTGGAGCGCGAGCTGGAATGGATACGCCAGTCTCCGTCGGCGCGCCGCGCGAAATCAAAGGCCCGCATTACAAATTACGAAAATCTCCTCCAGCAGGATCGAAACAGGCTTGACGATGAAATCGAGATCTACATTCCTCCCGGGCCTCGCCTTGGCGAAGTGGTGATAGAAGCGCGAGGAGTGTCGAAGTCATACGGCGACCGCCTTCTTTTTGAGAATATGAACTTCTTACTTCCACAGGGCGGAATCGTAGGTGTCATCGGCCCGAACGGGGCTGGAAAGACAACGCTGTTCAGGATGATAATGGGTTTGGAAAAACCGGACTCCGGGACATTCAAGATCGGTGATACGGTAAAGCTCGGGTACGTGAATCAGGACCGTTTTTCACCGGACGACAGCAGAAGCGTGTGGGAATGCATCTCCGGAGGTTCGGAGGTCATCACGCTGGGCCAGAGGGAGGTTCCGTCGCGCGCCTACGTGGCGAGATTCAACTTTTCCGGATCCGATCAACAGAAACAGATATCGCTCCTCTCCGGCGGCGAGAGAAACCGCGTGCATCTGGCGATGACGCTCAAGGATGCAGGCAACGTTCTACTTCTTGATGAGCCCACAAACGACCTCGATGTGCACACTCTGCGCGCATTGGAAGTAGCTCTCGAGAATTACGCCGGTTGCGCAGTCGTGATAAGCCACGACCGCTGGTTTTTGGATCGTATCGCTACCCATATACTGGCTTTCGAAGGGGATTCCAAAGTTACATGGTTCGAGGGAAATTTTGCAGAATACGAGGCCGACCGGCTTAGTCGCCTCGGTGATGCCGCCAAGAGCGTCCATCGAATCAAATACAAGAAGATGACTCGTGATTAGAACAATACACAAACCGGGCGGAATGAGAGAGATGATAGCCATCGCAATTCCGATGGTCGTCGCCATGGCCTGCGATACAGTCATGACATTCACCGACAGGGTTTTTCTGTCGCGCCTTGGCCCCGAGATTATGAACGCAGCGCTTGGAGGAGGTATTGCCTCCTTCATGATATCCACCTTCTTTACAGGGCTCGTAGGGTACTCCACAGCTCTGGTGGCGCAGTACCTGGGCGCCGGACGAAAGAATTTTTGTGCCAGAGTTGTCGCCCAAGCGCTTTTTATCATTGCAGTTGGATATCCTCTGATAATTCTCTGCAGACCATTTGCGCATTTTCTTTTCGAACGATCCGGAATATCGTTTGAGCAGCTCATTCCTCAGAAACTCTACTTCAATATACTAATCTTTGGATCTGTCATCGGGCTTTTGCGCATGAGCCTCTCCTCATTTTTTTCCGGAATAGGTCGTACGCGCGTGGTCATGATAGCTGCATTTGCTTCGATGGTAGCCAACATATTTTTTAACTACGTTCTGATCTATGGGAAGCTGGGTCTGCCTGCGATGGGGATCGCAGGGGCCGCATACGGAACAATTCTGGGCGGCTGCCTAGGTTTGATCGTTCTGGCAGCTGCGTATTTCAGAAAAAATAATAGAGAGGAATTTTCGGTAGCAGGATCGGCGAGGTTCGATCGGGAGGTCATGTATAAACTTTTGCGCTACGGATACCCCGCGGGACTTGAGATGTTTCTCAAGATTTTTGCCTTCAATGCCATCGTGATGTTGTTTCAGTCGCATAGCGCCATGACAGCAACGGCAGTGAGTATAATGTTCAACTGGGACATGGTTTCATTTATTCCGCTGATCGGAATAGGTATTGGGGTTACGAGTCTGGTGGGCAGGGCGATGGGATCCGGCAGGCCTGAGCTTGCCGCCGCCTCGGTTATTTCTGGGCTCAAGCTCGGATCGATCTATTCGGCTATAATACTGCTTCTGTTCGTAGGGCTGCCTGATATCTTGGTTGGTGTCTTCAGGCCCTCCGCTGGTGATATCGGAACATTTGTCGAAGCTGCGCCGCTCGCCATCTTCATGATAAGGGTCGCTTCGCTTTATGTCATGGTAAATGCAGTCATAATAGTTTTTATAAGTGCGCTCAGAGGCGCGGGAGACACATTCTGGGCGATGTGCCTTACGGTCGGTGTTCACTGGGTGATAGTTGCATCGTTGTTCCTGATGCTCAATCTCTCCGGGGCCTCTCCCAAGTCAGCATGGGTAGTTTTTACGTGCGTATTCATAGTATTTTCGTTCGTAGTTTACGCTCGATATAGAGGTGGCAAGTGGAGGGATATCAAGCTTGTCGCTCAGAAGGCCGTGCTTCAGCCGTCGGATTATTTCCACGAGCAGATGGAGATTTGAATGGGTTTGTGTACGAGGCCAGTTAAATATATCCATTTCGAAGAAATTTCATCCACCCACATCTACGCGATGGCAAATGGCGCTTTCCTGTCGGATTTTACAGTTATAACGGCAGACCACCAAAGCGATGGACGCGGGCGCTTGGGGAGAAAGTGGATATCTTCCGCTGGCGACTCACTTCTCGCATCTGTTCTGCTCAAGCCGTCTATAACGTTGCAAGAGGCCTCGCTTCTCACTCCTGTTTTATCGGTTGCGATTTGCGAGTATCTGGATGAATTTGATTTGGCCTGTTCGATACGCTGGCCCAACGATGTCATGGTCGGTGAGCGAAAGATCGCGGGCATTTTATCCGAGGCCTCTTACAGCGACAAACTGGAATTCGTAGTCGCCAGCTTTGGGTTGAACGTCAGGCAGAAAGAGGGGGCTCTTGCTTTGATAGACCGCCCTGCGACATCGATATATTCGGAGAAAGGAAGGCTGCTCGATCCTAAATCCCTATGTAGTCCGATGATATCGCATTTTGCATCGCTGTACTTCGACTTTTTAAAATCCGGCGCAGACTCATTTTTCAACCGATGGGAGAAGAGGATGTCTATGATCGGGCGGGAAGTGTCGATTGATACGGGCAAGGAGAGGATAGATGGAAAGGTGTTGAAATTTTATAAAAATGGTTCTATCGAGGTTCGCGACTTGGGAGGGGTTTCTCATCGTTTTCATGCTGGCGAGATTTTAAGGGTAGGCCCGCGCGGCCGAGTTTAATTGGGTCGGAGGATTATATGATCATGGATGGCGTTACGATCACGTTAATCGGGATGCTTATAGTTTTCGTAATTTTGATATTTATAATTGGCGCGGTCAACCTATCCTCCTGGATCATCAGGCGGATCGAGGGACCGGCTCCTGCAGCATCTCTCCCGCCCTCTGGCGTTGGCGGGGCTAGAAACAACTCAGGCGTTGTTGCTGCGATATCCGCGGCGGTTGCGAGATTTCGAAAAGGGAAATAGCTCATGACAGTCATGCTTCACTAGAGAGGTGGCAGATGGAGTCTTCGAAAAAGAAAATTGGGATAACGGAAGTGGCGCTCAGGGATGCGCACCAGTCGCTTCTGGCCACGCGAATGCGCACAGACGACATGATTTCAATCGCGTCGATGATGGATCGCGTCGGATATTGGTCGGTCGAATGCTGGGGTGGCGCGACCTTCGATTCATGCGTGAGATTTTTGTGTGAGGACCCGTGGGAGAGAATCAGAAAGCTCAAGGATGCGATGCCCAATACGCGCTTGCAGATGCTGTTGCGAGGACAGAATCTGCTTGGCTACCGCCACTACGCCGATGATGTTGTCGATAAATTTGTCGAGCGGGCCGCAGCCAACGGGGTCGATGTTTTCCGTGTCTTTGACGCCCTAAACGATACCAGGAACCTTTCCAGATCGATAACCGCAGTGAAAGCCGCAGGGAAGCACGCGCAGGGGGCGATTTCCTACACCACCAGCCCTGTTCATACTAACGAGATCTTTGTTGAGCTCGGCGTCGAGCTGGAGTCGATGGGATGTGATTCGATTTGCATCAAGGATATGGCTGGGCTGATCACCCCTGCTGCAGCGCGCGATCTGATTACCGCTCTCAAGAAGAGAGTGAGAATTCCAGTGTCGCTTCACAGCCACGCCACGACGGGAATGGCTACAACAGCGCTTTACGAGGCAATACTTGCTGGGTGCGACATGATAGATACGGCGATATCTTCGCTGAGCCTCGGCACATCACATCCTCCGACTGAAACGCTCGTCGCGATGCTTTCAGGCAGCCGATACGACGTCGGGCTTGGCCTTGATTTGCTCAATGAAATTGCCGACCATTTTCGAAAGACGCGCAAGAGCTATTCCGCGTTCGAAAGTTCTTTTTCAGGGGCCGATACGCGCATACTGATCAGTCAGATACCTGGGGGCATGCTTTCCAACCTCGAGAACCAGCTCAAACAGCAAAACGCCATAGACAGGATGAACGACGTGATGAATGAAATCCCGCGCGTCAGGAAGGAGCTCGGTTATCCGCCTCTGGTTACGCCGACTTCCCAGATAGTCGGCACGCAGGCCGTGCTAAACGTGCTTCAGGGGGAGCGCTATAAGACGATAACGGCCGAGACGAAAGCCATACTCGGCGGTTATTATGGAAGGACGCCGGCTCCGGTGGATCCTGAAATTCAAAAAAAGGCGATAGGGGATGAAGAGCCGATCGTGTGCCGACCCGCCGACTTGATTCCTCCCGAGATGGAAAAACTTTCAAAGGAGACAGAGGGAAAGGCGCAGAACATAGAGGATGTGCTTACGTACGCGCTTTTTCCCAAGGTAGCGCTCGATTTTTTTGACGCTCGTAAAAATGGACCTGCCAAGCCTGCTTCAAGTGAAGCGCCTTCAGGACCCTCGACCGAGAAGGCGGCTCTATCTCAAGAGCCGAAGGGGAGATCCGGTATCTACAAGGTCAAGGTGGATGGTGTTGCGTATCGCGTCGTCGTAGAGGAGGGGGAGGGGAGCGTGATTGAAATTGCCCCTACCACCCATACTCATGCCGTCACGGAAGGGGTGGTTGAACAGGACAGCGTCACGGTTGTCGATGCTCCGCTGGCCGGGCGAGTCCTTCGTTTTCTGAAGGGGGCGGGGGATAAAGTCGCCGTAGCGGAAACCGTGCTGGTGATCGAGGCGATGAAGATGGAGACTGAAATAAAGGCTGCTGAGGCCGGTGTTTTCGAAAGATATTTTGTTTCCGAAGGGGCGGACTTTGCTCAAGGTCAGCCGCTTTATTCGATCAGGAAATAAATTGCGCGTAGTCGATACGGAGATAAAAATATGAATACCAGGATAACCGTCGTTTTCTTTCTGTTTCTCTCCATTCTTTTGGCTGTTCCGAGTTTTTCGTGGGCCGAGGATTTCGGAAATTCCGAAACCGTTGCATCTACGGCGCAAGAGGCGTCATCGAAAAGCTCATTCGACACATGGACGGTGATCGAGAGGCTCTACAAGAGCACCGGAATATATCAGTTCATATACAGAAAGGTCGGCGATCCGGAGCCGGCGAGCATGCTCATCCCACAGGTCGTAGAAGATTATCCAACTGCATCCGGCTGGATGAAGCTCGTAATGATAGCGGTGGGATGCCTCCTCCTGTATCTTGCGATAGTAAAAAAATTCGAGCCCCTGCTTCTTTTGCCGATAGGGTTTGGGACGATACTTACCAACATACCCATGGGGGGAATCGCACAGGAAGGCGGGTTGCTCAAATATTTCTTCGATATCGGTATTGCCACCGAGGTCTGTCCTTTGCTGATTTTTCTTGGTATCGGCGCGCTGACGGATTTCGGCCCCCTTATCGCGAATCCCAAGACCGCTCTTTTGGGGGCAGCCGCCCAGATAGGAGTCTTCGGGGCGCTTATCGGGGCGCTTCTTCTGACCAAATACGCAGGATTTAATTTTTCATTACAGGATGCGTGTTCCATAGGTATTATCGGCGGGGCGGACGGGCCGACCTCGATATTTCTATCCAGCCAACTTTCGCCGAATTTGATGGGAGCGATAGCGGTGGCGGCGTATTCATATATGGCGCTCGTTCCGCTGATTCAGCCGCCGATAATGCGACTGCTGACGAACGAGAAGGAGCGCATGGTCGTGATGGAGCAGCTTCGCCCGGTTTCGCGTGCCGAAAAGATAATTTTCCCTCTCATCATATTGTTCTCATGTATACTCCTGCTTCCTACGGCGGCTCCCCTTATGGGGTTGCTCGCGTTTGGAAATCTGCTGCGCGAGTCGGGCGTCGTGGAGAGGCTCTCCAAGACGGCTCAGAATGAGATGATAAACCTGGTAACCATCGTACTGGGGCTCGGCGTCTCCACCAAGCTTTCTGCAGAGAGATTTCTAAGAGTTGAGACCCTCGGCATTATAGTGCTTGGGCTTGTTGCTTTCGCACTTTCAACGGCCGGAGGAGTTATATTCGGGAAAATAATGTGCAAGTTCACAGGGGGGAAAGTCAATCCGTTGATAGGCGCTGCGGGAGTCTCCGCTGTTCCCATGGCCGCGCGTGTCGCGGCTGTCGAGGGACAGCGCGCCAACCCGACCAATTATCTCCTCATGCACGCGATGGGGCCCAACGTCGCCGGAGTTATAGGCACGGCGATCGCCGCAGGCGTTCTCTTGGCTGTTTTTAAATAAAATCTGAAATTTAGGGCGATGCTTCTACTGCAATAACCTGCTGACCTTGGAAGCCCCGATCGAAGCTGCGATAGCCTTGATTATGTCCCCGGCCATGAATGGATATGCGCCCATTGCGATCGCCATCTGCCAGCCGGATCCTGATGCGAGTTTTAGATGGGTCACTCCTGCTATGTATATGGACAGAGTCGCTGCGATATAGATGGCGGCCCTGACGACCGGAGTAGCCTTTTTTGCCGGAGCGAAACCGACTATTCCAGCGGCGATGGCAAACCCCAGAAGATATCCTCCAGAGGGCCCCATGAGATGGGCCAGGCCGCTTTCTCCGGCAAAGAACGGTGCGCCAGCGATTCCCAGGACCAGATACCACCCCACCATCTCGAGCGCGTAGAAACGTCCGAGGATTCCAGCCCCTGCGAGCAGAACGAATGTCTGAAGCGTGAATGGAACAGGGGTCCCCGGGAGCGGGATTCTGACTAGGGCGGAAAAACCCAGCAGCACGGCAAATGCGAGGCTTGCTGCCGACATGACGAGCGTCCTGCGAATGCTTGTTGAACCGAGAAGTGCGTTTTGGATGTTCATTTTTAGGCTCCGTTGTTTAGAGCAGGTATCTATACGTCTCTGGCTGATATTGTCAAATCTTCCGGTGCTGTTGATGCTCTATGCCGTTTTTATTTTTTCTTTCTTCTTTCTCTTTTCGACTCCATGATTTTCAGGATCTCTTTGTCGGCGCTGATCATCCCATTGATAGCGATGCGCCCCATGTTGACCAGAGATGCAGTTCCATCACCTCCGACTATTCCGTCCTCTTCAGGAATTCCTATTCCGCTCAAGGCGAGGGTTGCCGCTCTGAATGCAGCGTCGACGCTGGTCATGGTTTTTAGCGCGCAACCTATCTTTGCGCCGTCGCAGATCATTCCGGTTATGTTGCCGACCATGTTGTTGATGGCGAATGAGATCTCCTTTTCAGAGCCGCCTTTTATATAGACCATGGCGCATGCCAGCCCTATTCCGGCTGCGTTTGAACAGCCGCAGACGGCCGACAGGGTTCCCAGGCTAGAGGTGGTTTTGGATGTGAACAGAAGCGATATGGCCAGCCCCTCTTCTATCACGCGCGGGGGGACCTTCCATTTCTCTTCCAGAAGCAGGATCGGTACCGTGGATACGATCCCTTTGTTGCCTGATCCCGATATCGACATGACGGGATAATCCTCACCCCACATCCTCGCATAGACTCCTGCGCAGACGATGCTCGATATTCCAGTTAGGGCCTCTCCTCTGAATAGTTCAAAAAAAGATTTTGGAAATAGAGAGAGGCCGTGTTTTGCGATCCTGAGATTCATCTCCGCGCCATTGCGAAGGATGGCTCGGTCGCTTTGAGAGATCCCCTTTGCCAGCCGGATTATCTTTTTAGGCGAAAGCGTTTCAGCCCACTTTCTGGCGCCAGCATTGGAAGTTTTGCATTTGACGGGTTTTCCGGAAAATACCTTTTTGCCGGACGAGTGGATCGATCTCAGATTTGTGTGTGTTTTTTCTATAACGGCCCGCGCGTTTTTTCCATTTTCAGAAAATACTGTGAAGTCGATATGAAGGTCTTTTTTCTTCCGGTCTATTTGTATTTTTACGGAGTTCGATTTTACAAGCGATGCCGCCTTCTTCAGAACTTTGTCGTCGATTCCCCTGAAGCAGATGAGGCCGTCTTCGTAATTCTTTAGAAAAGCACCTATGGCGGCCGCCCATGTGATGCCGGTTTTATGGCCGCTGTGAGGTATTCCTGCGGCATAGCAGTTTTTGTACATCTTCGGATCGACGATGAGTTTGATGGATGATGGCTCGCCCTGCAGGTGTTTTGCCGCGGTCATCCCCGCGAAGGCGATCGATGCCGGTTCGGTGCAGCCTAGCGCCTGCACCCATTCTTCCCTCAGGAATTTTGTGAAGTTCATGCGTCACTAATTACATCCAGAAGGGAAATGAGACAAGGGGAAAGGTGTGAGGTGTAAGTTTCGGCGCAGGATTGTAAGTAGTTGTTATATAAATATTTTATATGAAGATCCCCAGTCCGTCCTTGGCTCGGGATGTGGACTCCATGCTCCTGACGGAAAATTTTGCTTCCATCCTTCTCTCAATTCATATACAAGCTCGCGCTACAATGATCGATCGTTTGAAGCGCAGGGAACACCGTAATATTACGGTTTGCCGCATACCGTGAGAGATCGATATTCGGTTTTGCGCTTCCGGCTTCCGGCGACGGCAACAGAAAGGAATGGTATTGTATGGCAAGAGGAACAGTGAAGTGGTTCAGGGACGAGAAGGGTTTCGGTTTTATCACTCCCGAGGATGGTGGCGAAGATCTCTTCGTGCACTTCTCCGCTATTCAGGGCGAAGGCTTCAAATCCCTGAAAGAGGGGCAGGCAGTCGAGTTTGAAGTTACAAAAGGTCCGAAGGGGTTGCAGGCTTCA
The DNA here is from genome assembly GCA_012513515.1 of Myxococcales bacterium. Lineage (NCBI taxonomy): Bacteria > Pseudomonadati > Myxococcota > Myxococcia > Myxococcales > Myxococcales bacterium. Next base: position 111,591 of record JAAZCA010000019.1, read on the forward strand.
AACGTCCGTACCGCTTAACGCTGGCTGATATCTCAAAATCTGAAATCCCCGGTTCGAAAGAATCGGGGGTTTTCTTTTTGCGCGAAACTAAACGTTGATGATTCGAAGTGAAAATTTAGAATGCAAACTGGAGCTCGTTCATGAATCCTTGCGTTTTGAATGAATTCGGACATTTTTGCTCTCCTTTTCCGATTGTAATTATATCGAATTTTAAATTTCAACCCGACGCGGGCATGAGAAACATAGGCCAGATCAGAATACAAATCTAATGACGAGGTTCTGGAAGAGCCTCTGTCGTCACTTTGAATAATTCAAGCGGTCAATAATACCAATAATTTTAATATTTTGAGCCGAGGAATATTTTTGGCTTGTTAAAACGATCTCTTCCTAATATCGAGACGGCTCATTATTCGGGCGTTATCGGCCCTGACAACTTTTGCGAAAGGGAGGATCGTTTATGGTTTCTTACAAGGAGCTCGGCCTGGTGAATTCTCGCGAAATCTTTGAAAGGGCGCTCAAAGAGGGCTTCGCGGTCCCTGCCTACAATTTCAACAATATGGAACAGCTGCAGGCTATAATCACCGCCTGCGTAGAGACGCGTTCGCCGGTGATCCTTCAGGTCTCCAGCGGTGCCCGTAAATACGCCAATCAGACGCTGCTTCGCTATATGGCGCAGGGTGCGGTTCAGATGGCGCGCGAGATGGAAAAGTCTTTCGGCTGCGACAAACAGATTCCGATCGTGCTCCACCTCGACCATGGCGATACCTTCGAACTTTGCAAATCCTGCATCGATACCGGTTTCTCATCCGTTATGATAGACGGATCGCATCATCCCTACGACAAGAATGTGGAGCTGACCAGGCAGGTTGTCGAGTATGCTCATAAGCACGATGTGACGGTCGAAGGTGAGCTTGGCGTGCTTGCCGGCATCGAGGATGATGTCGTTGCAGAGCATTCTACCTATACGCAGCCGGAAGAGGTCGTCGATTTTGTCAGCAAGACCGGCGTCGATTCGCTCGCTATTTCCATCGGTACTTCTCATGGCGCGAACAAATTCAAGCCGGCTCAGTGTACTCGAGCTGCCGATGGCACCTTGATTCCGCCGCCCCTTCGCTTCGATATACTGTCTGCGATAGAAAAACAGATTCCCGGTTTTTCCATCGTGCTTCACGGCTCTTCCAGCGTTCCGAAGGAAGCCGTGGAAACTATCAACAAGTTTGGTGGAGCTCTCAAGGATTCTATTGGAATTCCGGAGGAACAGCTTCGACAGGCGGCGAAATCTGCAGTTTGCAAGATCAACATCGATTCCGACGGCAGGCTCGTGATGACCGCTGCTATCCGCAAATGTTTTGTTGAAAACCCTGCGGAATTCGATCCGCGCAAGTATTTGGGCCCCGCCCGCGCAGCGCTGATCGAGATGTATAAGGAGAAAAACCGCAACGTGCTGGGATCAGCCGGGCGCTATGGCGCGGAAGTAGCCTCGAAGAAATGATTTCATTTGAACTATGACTCAATGAAAAGTCCCCCTTGCGAAGAGGGGGACTTTTGTTTTTTCCCAGTCACGGTTGTTGCGGGATCACGCGGTGTTGGTAAGGATAAAACCTAATCCAATATTTTAGGATGTTTTTTCATGGTCTTTCACAAAGTGTTAGAGTCTGTTTATGTGCACTATCTTCGCTCCGTCCATGCCGTTGAAACGGGTTGAAGAGGCGATGCTGTAGGCACCGATGTTCTCGGTATAGAGGCGTTCTCCGATCTTCAGATCGGATGGAAGCTGCTCTGCCAGCGAGACCTTGTCGAAGCTGTCGCAGGTGGGTCCTACCACCGCGCAGAGTTCTTCCGGTCCTTCGCGGAAGGCTTTGAAATTCGGAACCCAGTGGTCGAACACCACTCCGGAAAAGGTATGATAGACGCCATCGTTTATATGGTAGAAGACCTTGCCGTCGCGCCTGGCCTTGCCGATGATTTCCGAAACGAGAGTCGCAGCGGTGCCGACCATGAATCGCCCCGGTTCTGCTATGATTTCGACATCCTTTGGAAAGAGCCTGTCGCACTCCGAGTTGATTATCTCGGCTAGTTTTTCGAAGTGCGGGACCTGTGCGTCGTATGCCGCAGGAAAACCGCCGCCGAGATCCAGGATTTTCAAATGGTAGCCCTTGTTTCTGGAATCGTTCATCAGCTTAGCGGAAATCTCAAGTGCGGCGATGTAGTTGTCGAAGTTCAGACACTGGCTGCCCACGTGAAAACTAAGCCCCTCTACAACGAGCCCCAGATCGAATGCCTCTTTGATGAGCGATGCCGACTCCGATGGATCGGCGCCGAACTTGGAGCCCATCTCGACCTGAGAACCGATATCCGGAACTCTTAACCTCAGCACTACGCCGGCTGTGTTGCAGTATTCGCGGATCTTCATAAGCTCGTCGCGATTGTCGTAGGTCATCAGCGGCTTGTAGTGTTTGATCTTCTTCAGCGTCGGGATGTCCTTTATAGTGTTCGAGAAGATGATCTTGTCCCAGACATAGAAATCTTTATCCTTTTCATCTAAAGAATTGATGTACTCGTAAACCTGCATGAACTCGTTGTACGATGCCACGTCAAAGCTGGCTCCTTCATGAAAGAGCGTCTTGATTATCTCCTGATTGGAATTTGCCTTTACCGCGTAGTAGGCCTGCACCCTGGGGAGGTGCTTCTTGAAGTTCCTGTAGCTCTGGCGGATCTTTTCGTGATCGATGATGAAGAGCGGCGTTCCGTGTTCGTCCGCGAGCTTTTGCAGATTTTCTTTCATCTTTTTATTCCTCCGTGTGAGGCAAAGATCTATTCGCCGAGTTTTTTAATGAGGCCTCTCAAATGTTCGACCTCTTTGTTGTTCTCAAGATATGACTTGATGAGCTTTTGCCTTAACTCGTCGCCGCGGTCGTAGAGCCGCTTCAACTTCTTGGGCGAGGTGGTTTGAATCGTGTAGGCCACGAGAAGAGGGAAGGCGAGGGTCACATCCAAATACGCCGTGACGGTTTCATCGAGCTGAGTTGGATCGATCTTTCCCCAACTCGCCGCTTCCGATGGCGGAGCGCCAGAAAGACCGCCGGTATCGGGGCGCGCGTCGGTTATGTTGATGTCGTAGTCCTGCCCGGCCTCAGGTATCATGAGAACTTCCTGGATCTGCGGTTCTGTCTGCAGCATGAAATTCTTCGGGCTTCCTCCGCCGACAAGGATTACGCCGGTCTTTCCCTTTTCATACTGTTTCGCATTGAGGATGATGGCGGTGGAGTCGTTGACGTCGATGCTGGGGTTGATCTTCAATTTAAAGTGATCAGTGAGACCGGATGCCTCGGCGAGCAGCTCGACGCCGGCGACGTTCATGCCGATTGTGGAGTCGCCGGGCGATGACGTGAATACCGGTATGCCGTTTCTGTAGGCCGCCGCAACTATGCTGACCTGACCGGTATTATTTTTGCGTTCGCACTCGTCCAACACCTTTCCGAGGTGGTGGTAGAATTCACGCGTCCCCATCTCTTTTTGAAATTCAGGGCGGACGAGTATTTCGCGGAGTTTGCGATCGGTCTCCATCAGGATGTCTTCGTAATCGAAAAGGATGTCATAGATTCTAGTCACCCCCTTGTCCCTCAGGTCGGCATCGTTAACGTTATGGCTGCCGCGGAAGAGGGGGAGGTTGAAGGCGTAGTGTATGTCGTGGTACATGTTAGCGCCGGTTGCGGATATCCAGTCAACGAAGCCGTGGTTCATGAGCGGAATTACAGCAGATGGCCCGAGCCCTGCCGGCGTTAGCGCCCCGGCGAGGCTAAGACCCACCGTGACTTCATCCTTGGAATACCTGTCGCGCATCAGATGGCATGCGGCGCGTAACCTACCGCCATTGTAGGCGTCGAGATTGTCGATGACGCTTACTATGCTGCTGTTTTTCGAGATCGCCTCCGGCAAAATCCTCTTGCCGGAGAGATATTTGGCCTTGCCGGGACAGCATTTATTGTTGTGACCCATCGAAATTCTCCGATTCCTTGTAAAGTTTAGGGAGGGTGTATAGTGATACCCCGGCTGTAAAACAAGCTAAAATTTAGTTCCGGCCGAGGAGTTTTGAGGGTGAGATTCCTGCCTTTACGGAGGCGAAAGTCCGGCGCCTCCCTTCGACATGCGTGCATCGGTTGTTCGCATTGTAGTCAAGGCAGGCAATTACTTGGCGGAGGCCTTTCTGGTGCCAAGGTCGAGGACCTTATCCCCATTCGAAGAACCTTCGTATATGTCAAAGTTTAGGATGAGTTTCTCCTTCTCCCGCCCGCAAGGGGTTACCACTAATCCCGTCTGACCCCCCCTCCGCGACGAAGAAAGGTCGTCTGCGCCGTCTGACCAGATTGTCCCCCAACTGGGTCCGGCAAACTCTCTCTGGTCGTCGCTTAATGCGTGAAAGTGGAAAATAAATACCATCCCCGTCGGATCATGGCGAGATTTCAAATAGGAGCCATCAGAGAAGGAAGTGGAGGTGATATCCTTGAAGAGAAAACGCCTGCGCTGCGGGTCGTATATGATGACACCTCCATGCTCCGTCCTGGTATCTAGTATATCCCTTTCGACCATTGTATCGACCTCGCTTAGAACTGCGTCATCCGCCATCATCCTCAACATGATATAGGCCCTGATGAGGAATGCGTTATCGAAATTATCGATATCCGGACGCTCATTGTAGTATGGTGTTTTTTCGTAGCTTCTAAGGACCGCGGGATTTCCCACCATCGCACTCTTCACTTTGGAGACAAGCGCCTTTCTATCTCCCACAAGGCGCCCCAGCTCCTCGTCCTGTGCTATGGCGACAAGGAGGCCGATGTCATTTAATTTGACCTCCCTGCCCAATTGATCCGATATCTTATAGATATCATCCATAGGGACACCGCTCTGATAAAGATAGAGGGCGCTTGCCAGAAGTTCGCTGTTTCGAACTTTAAATTTTGACACTAATGACTCTACTATGCTGCTGAACTTTTCGCTTTCAAGGATACCTCTTATTTTCTCATCCAGCGCAGACCATTCGCTTCGGTCATCCTCTTTCAGACGCCTGACCACATCCTCCTTTTCACCGATGCCGCTGATAAATATCTCAGAAAGGTACATCAAGTCTGCCTTGTCAACGCGCTCATTGTGGAGCAACTCTTTTACCGCGTATTCTGCGAACCTCCCAAATACCTGACTGCGAAGGATATATTCTCTCTCCTTCAGCGGGACCATCAAGAGGGGGTTATCATATACCACCTCAAGCCCAGCCTTCGCAACGGAATCCAAAGTGGTAAGATCTCCTCCGAGCGCAACGAACTTCATATATCTGATAAAAAGTTGCGGAGAGAAAACATCCTTTTTGTTCATCACATCAACTATCCTTCGAATGGATGTGTCGTCCTTTAAGAGGTTGACCAGTATGTCGCTTTCAAAAATTTCACTCAGATGGAGATATTCGAATTGTATCCCGAGTTGAGAAAGCTTTTCGAAGGCATCTTTATTTCGGAATATCTTCACAAGGCATGCCATGTCCGACTTTATACTGTGCCATTTCGGTTTCGGCAGTATGCCATCGTCGGAAGCGGAGTTGTACCATTGCGCGAATTCTTCGCTTGCTACGACCCCTGTCTGCTCGTACGATTTGAGCGACGCTGACAGCAAGACGAGCATACCATTATGATCACTATTGTTTTGGGGCAAATTCATGCCAAGATGCCTAAGACTTCTAGCGAACATCTCCGGTAGTTTTTCATCCTCATTAAGCATGGCGGCTATGGCATATATAAAACTGTTGATCGTGATTTTATCCCCATTTAAATCAACAATGGTGGTTGAATCTGCAAAGGCGCCATTATATTCCGAGTAGATCTTCAGTATGTCGGCGGGGAGTTTAGAAAATTTCCTGAAAAGGCCCTGCGATATACAATATATTCCGTAAAGATCGTGTACGTTGTCTGGCTTTCTGAAGTCACCGAGTTGGTCGCTCGCCGACAGGATCTTTTTTACGCCCTCTATGAACTCCTGCTCAAATGTATAGCTCCATGACGATGATGAGGGAAATGCCGTACACACTACATCGTCAGGTTTAATGGACGTCACCCTGAACTCTCTGAGCATGATCCTGCAATATTCACCCTTCACGAACTTGTTCAGCGGCGCGATGGATCTACTGTAACCCTTGTCTAAAATCACTTTTAGAAGCTTGAAGCTGGCCAGTGCCCGATATTCCTTGAAAAACTCAAGCACCTTCTTTCCGTCTCTTGTCCCCGCAATCTTCACAACGAGATCAAACGGTACATCATCCGATACACTGTAACCAATCCCGGACTCCCCCAACTTGTTGCCATCAGGAATGAGGGCCGCGAATTCCTCGAGCCATGACGTAGCATCGACATTGCCGTCCACCATTGCAATCCTTTCAAGGTCGGAGAAATAGAGGGTTCCTACGCCCGGATGGTGTTTTTTGATCGTTCCAAGGACCCTTCCCACCTCTTCAGAAGAGGCGATGACGCGCAGGAGATTTCTATCGATTTTTTGGAGATCCTCTGCGCTGATGGTGGAGAGAGAAAATCCGAGCTCTTTCAACCTTGACTGCGCGTGCGCAAATAGTTCGGCATTATCGGGGAGCTGCTGCGCCACCCCGTCGGCGTTAGGCAAACCGTCATTTTCAACGGAGTTGGGCGCGGCGGCCATGGAATCAGCCAGCTTTCTCAATACCTTATCCTTGTCGCTCAGCGGATGAGTAGAAACCCTCCCCGCATCCCCTTTCGGGACAAACTGTCGGGGAGGGACGAGGGAACTGTCGAGTTCTTCGACATCCAACCTATCTCCGCTTGAACTCCTAGGGTCCAAGGCTTCGAGCGATTTTCTTGTATCGATCTTACGAACGGATAGGCTCATGCTATGCCCCCTCCTATTTGTATTGTCGGCTGGAGAGAGGGTAAGAGTTGCTAGAAAAATATATAATAATTACAATAAGTTGCCTGGATTTAGCGGCTGCTGAACTGTCGGCAATGGATTTCCGTTTGCCCCGCAGTAGCGGCGGCTTAGTGCCGCGGGAATGACATTCATGGTGTCATCCCTGAATGGTGAGAAGGTCGTCATCCCCGAATGACGAGAAGGTTGTCATCCCCGAGTGCTTTAATCGGGGATCCCGTAACAACCGTGACTGGTGAGCGGTCGGAACGGGGATTCCGCTTAGTACCTTCTTCTTCTTAATCTTAATGATTTGTAAGGTTTTGGACGAATGGACCAAAGCGCGCCTTGCCCGATTACCGCGGGTTTTATAGCATTTTCATCTGCGCTCTTATCGGTATCGTCCGGGTCAGAAAATTTTTAAAAATGCTTCCGCCCCTTCGGCTGAATCAGCCCGATCGTTTACTTCGCAGACTCGGATGAAGAATTTGACGAAAGATTTCATTCTTCTCCCGAATTCCTTGTCTGCGAGCATCTCCTTAGGGAGTTTTTCGACCGTCTTCATCAGGAGCTCCAGCGGTTCGTACATGAAATCGGTAGGACTGCCTTTGCTAAGATCGAATGTTCTATCGTAGAATGCGAGTGCAGTCGTGATAAGCTCTTTGTCGCGGCTCGCCCATGCTGCATGAAGGGCCAAGAAATTATATTCGGGCATTTTCACCGAGAGGCAGAGATCGCGAAGAAGCGACCAATGTTCCTTTTTCTGCGGCAGCTCGGCCAGATCCCAATATAAATCGCGGTGCACGTAGGCGTTTTCGGTATTTTCGCCGTTCTCTTTTACTGCCGAACCCCGATGGTTTTTGATCAGCTCGACATAAGCCAATTTTATAAGCGATGTAAAAGTTAAATCCATTTGATCCGGCCCGTACTTTGTTTTACCGACGACGACCGTTCTTGCATATGCCAAAGGCAGGGAATTGCCGTTTCTATCGGCCAAGATATCAAGGCATTTGAGGAGGTATTCCCACATATCGAAGCGTTTTGCGAGTGCGATCAGATTTTTGGTATCTTCGAGTGATATCGTTTTTACCGTCAGCGCGGAAACAAGCAGGTAGCGTTTGAGATATTGCTCCGCCTCATCTTTACGCCCGGAATCCGCGTATAGATTAATTCCTGTGTTCATGATGTACAGATTAAAAGGGTTTGCCGATGTATAACGCCTGAGAAACTCTATTGTCTTATCTTTCTGGCCTTCACTCAAGTACAGGTTGAACAGGATGTCATAGGTCGAGAGTTCGTTGGGGTCTTCAGTTATAGCTAGTTCCAGAGATTCCAGCGCTTCGCCGGTCTTTCCTTCTTTGAAGTAGGATGAAGCGATATGTTGAAGAATCATGCCCTTTCCCTCTGCGCCGCCTGTGTATATTTTTCTGAGGATTTCCCTTTCTCCCTCGTAATTCCCCCTTTGGCTTGCCAGTGCAGCGCCCATAATCAACCTCTGTATGGAATCCTGAGGCATCTCATTTAGGCATTCCTCAGCTTCATTGAGTCTCGATTGCTGCAGGAGATGTTGGCAATACATAGCCCTCGCAGGAAACATATACGGATTTTTCGCCAGAACTTCGACGAGCTGTTCCTCCAGTGGTTCGTACTGGCTTGATGCGATTGCGTCGAGCATGTGTTTATAAAAAATCATATTTCCACTTGACCATGTGTCCCCCAACAAAAGCCCGCCATCAACCATCCTTCTGGCAGAATCCATATCTTTTGCTTCAATATAGTTTTGAATCAGATTGCCCATTTCGACTTGTAACATTTCGGTCAGGCTTATATTCTTTGCGTAGTCATCGAACATGTCGCCCATGTGACTAGGTACGTTGGGCTCGAAGTAGAGCATCTTCCGGCCTGTCGGTATACCTACGATGATGTGACCCTCGGTATAATCTCTTTCGCTATACGGAGGTTCAATGGGGGTTCCCAAAGCACTGAAGTGATCCAACGTGCTCTTTTCGACATCTCTTCCGGTCATGCGAGCAAATACCGGATTGAGTCCTGCTCGTTCGAAGAGGGCGAATATTACCTTGCTTCGCTCCGTGCAGAGTCCTCTGCCTTTCTGTATGGTCTCCAATGCGGTCGCTTCCAGCTCGGCATCTATGGGGACGATGGGAAGACCGAGGCCTCCACTCGTGATCATGTCGTCGTAGATCGTAGGCATGCCCATGTAGTAAAATTCATCGCGGAACAGATTGTAACCGCCTCTGTCTTCGCCGTATGCTTTTTCGAACTGTTCCTTAGTCGGTGTGTACACATAGGCATAGATGGCGTTGGCAAGCGAGGTTTTGTACAGATCATCGGAAGGTTTCAGACCTTGTTGCGTCAACCTGGCCTTCACCTTTGCCATAAAGGCATCGGCGTCTTCTCTTATTTTTTTGTCGGCGATTGTGGATGGGTCATAGTCGTCCAAAAGCCATGGGATGGATCTGCCAGCTATGGAGCTTATCTGGCGATGATATTTCTGGGGATATCTTAGCGCGGTTTCCATGATTTCAAAATTGGAGATGCTTCCGTCCCCATCGAGATCGATTTCGGTTTTCTTGATGCCGTCTTTGATCATCGTGTCCAGCAAAGCGCCTACGGCCGCATTTTCTATTCTTGTAGTAATCATATTCACTCCTCGAACATCATGTGGTCGATTTCGGTCCAGAGAGCCTTTGCCTCCGCAATTTTGCCCTGCTGAAGCAATATCTCGTGTTTGACTATCATGTGCGCCAACCAGTCTAAATCGTCGCTGATCGTTATGGCTTTTTCCACTCCGGGAAGAGCCCGTTCCGGTTTTCCGTATTTAAGAAAGAACCTCGAAAGAAGGGCTAACGTATTCATAAATTCCAAGCGGAATTCAGGATTTTCATTTATTACCTTGGAATATCTTTCGTTCGAGGAGAGCTTTACGGCATATTTTAACACGGCCTCCATATCTTTCAGATCATCCAAGCCCGGGCGTTTCTTTTCAATGAATTCCATCAATTCTTTGAGCTGCCTGATTCCACCGTTTCCATCGGATGCCTCGATAAATGCCCAAAGAAGGCAAGCATTCCCTTTCCAGCAAAGATCATTTTTGTCTGCCCTGAGAATGGAGAGAAGTATTTCCTTGGCTTCTTCCGTGCGACCAGAGTCCTGATAGTGCTCAGCTCTGCGGAACTGAAGCTTCAAATATAAACTGTCTGAAGAAGGGACGCCATTCAATGCCTTTTTATAGTAATCTTCCTTTGTTGCGGCATCCAGTGTTATGGTTCCTTCGTAATCCGCATCGAGATATGCGTCGTAGGCCGAGTTGCATGATGGATCGGCATCGATGAGTCTGTCGAGATGGGTTCTTATGACATCCTCCGGGAGTTTAGAAAACGAAGAACTTATCATGTAGACATAGCTTAGAAACGCGTTATCGGGGATGCCGGTATGTCCCTCCAGCTTTTTCATTGACTCCATAGCGGATACGTCGTCTTTGGATGTTGCCATCAAAATTATAGGGTAAAAAATCGGATGGTGTTTTTTAGGGTCCGAACTCAAGGTTCTTGCCAGGGCTTTTTTCCCATCATCACTATCATCCTTGATGGCGAGGATGTTTCTGAAAATATAGAACATGGACTTTATGCCATCGGCGCTGGTCTCGGTTTCTGCTAGGACAGTTTTATTGAACGGGTCTTCGGTTTTGACTATCTTTTTCGCAAGGTCGCCCATGTTGTTTGTATTCTCAAGGGCCTGCCTATGGCTAAGTGGATAGAAGATCTCTCTTTCAGGATTGTCCCTTCCCATGATGGGATCGAACACCTTCCAATCTCCGGCAGAGCTTTTTAGCGCGATCCCTGTCCTTGTGATATAGGTCTCATTGCATATCAGACGGTCTTTCCTCATGCCCGTGAGTTCGACAAAGATCGGTTCGAGGCCGGCTGTATCCATCATGTTATAGAGGAGAAAGATTCCCGTAATGCAAACTAATTGAATCTGACAGGAACGTATGGAACTTTGGTAGCTGTTGTCAGGTGCGGGTCTTTCACCATAGCCCCCATTTTCCAAAAGGAAGGCGCAAAGGGTCGGCATTCCGAGGTCGTCGAATTTAAGCTGCTTTTTAAAATCTTCTATCTGTTTTTTCTCAAAGCGCTCCATCATATTCTTGTTGGGGAATCGGAAGATAGTGTTTAAGGCGTCGGCGAATTTAAAGCGGTATTCATCCGAGCCCTTGGCAATGCCAAGTCGCTGCAAATCGGATTCTATTATAGAGATTGCCTCGGTAAGGCGCTCATTCCATAGGTGTTTGTCGCTGAGTGATACCTCCCTCTCTTCTGCGGTTTTCGGGTCGATGTGAAAGGTCTCCAGGGACCAGTACGTTTTCATCCCGAGAGTTTTTTCTATGACGGGGGCGTATTTTTTCCAGTTTGCCGCAGCGTATTCCAAAACCTCGCGCTTATCTATCCTGAAGTCCTGCGCCCCTTCGACCGGTCCCCACTCGCCGGGCCTGTAGTAATCGATCTGGCAGAAACCCCGATCTATCTCTTCGTCAGTTACCCCGTCGGCATGCAGATGTTCAAGCAACCTGTGGTATGGATCATTTCCGTCAAACAAGTATCTGTACGAAGTCAGATCGCTCATCTTTCCCCCCCTGTGATCAAGACTATCCATCTTGACACTTTTGTAAATTAATGCGCCTTATATGACTCAGCTGGATTGTTGGCAAGCGTCTTGCTGGCATTATTATAGAGAATGGCAATTTAACGGAGGTTGGCATGGCTGATGAGTCCAACGGGGTCATAAAGGCTTACAATCCAAGATACCTGTCGTGTGGTTGTCTGATCTGGGATAACGGAATCTTGAAAAACTCGAAGCTGGATAGCGATGCCTCACTCGAGCTAGGGGTGGCCGCGAATCATGAATTTTTCGATACCCACCGCGGGCTTTCCATGGACTATTCATCCACTCAATTTTTTCTCTCCTTTCTATGGCGTTCCAGGGAGGTCGGCCGAGGGGTGAGATTCACCGGAGGAAGCACCATCGACGCGTCGATTGATAATCACAGGCTTGCCGCATTTAGAGCTGATTCCATAGTTTCGATTTCGCCATTCGTGGGGATAGAAGCGGCAAACGGCCTGAGCGTGCGTTTCTATCCTCAAAACCTCAATTTAAGCCGACTGCTTCACGGAGTCGTGCCGAGTTCCGGCGTTGGTGTGGAACTGGGCGCCTGCCTCGATAAAACGTGCGCTGCCTGGGCTGGGGTTGGGGCATACATATTCCCGAAGGGCTCATTCGATGGGGAATCAGACCATGCCAGCAGTGTATTTTTCAGAATAGGCGCCAGGTAGAAATTTTTTCCACGCGCCATCACTGCATCCTCCGTTTCATCAGATGAATTCTTGTGTAATCTCCTGCCATGTAATAGTATCCCGCCACTATGAAAATAAGAGATCAGCTTTTGGTGTCGGTGCTTCTCCTTTCCGCCTTCGTGATAAGCTTCCTGATAGCGATCGGGATCATGACCATGAAGGGGCTTCTGGTAAGTCAGGTTGGGGAAAGTGCCAAAAATATGCAAAAATCATACGCTTGGAAGCTCAACGCCAACATCAAGGCGGCCGAAATGATAGCGGAGGAGATAGCGGTCGCGGTTGAAACTCTAAGGCCTGCGAACGAGGCCGAAATAGCGTCCCTTATTCAGGCCACCCTCACGGCTCATCCCGAGCTCTGTGGTTCCGCTGTCGCGTTCGAGCCGGGAGAGTTCAGCCAGGAAGAGTTTTTGGTTGCCCAGTACTATTATCGTTCCAAAGATGGATACAAACAGTCCGACCTTACGGCTCCGGGTTATAACTATGCCCGCTGGGAATGGTTTACCGTTCCGAGGAAGACCGGCAGGGGATCATGGGGGATTCCATATGTCGACGAGGGGGGTGGCGGCACGGCCATGGTGACTTTTTCACAGCCCTTCAACAAGGATGGAAAATTTTGGGGGGTTGCCACAGTGGATTTGGCGATATCCGATCTTACCGATGAGATAGACTCCATATCGGTCGGGGAAGGGGGATATGCGTTTTTGCTGAGCAGTTCCGGCTCCTTCCTTTCTATGAAAGGGGATGACTGGAATATAGACAGGACGATTTTCGATTTAGCCGCACAAAAAAATGACCAGCAGATCAAGAAGCTTGGCTTGCACATGGTTGGCGGGCTTTCCGATTTCATAGCGCTGGTCGATCCCATAACGCTAGAAAAATCCTGGATAGCTTACGGTCCCATACCGCAAACCGGATGGTCGCTGGGGATCGTCTTCCCTGCCAGTCTTGTGGGGGATCCACTTGAAAGCCTTCACGCTCGCATGATTCTTGTCGGAGTGGTTGGTCTGGCGCTTATGGGCGTGCTCCTTATTTTTGCCGCCAGGTATATGGTTCGCCCCATAAAGCTTCTTTCATCCAGTGCGCAGAAAATAGCCTCCGGCGACTTCAGCCTTCCTCCTGTGGGGACCGCACGCAAAGATGAGATAGGAGATCTCGCCCGCGCCTTCATGCAGATGGAGGCCTCACTATCTGACAAAAAGGGCGATTCGGTTTAGATTGAATCTCCGCCTTTGACCTATCGAGATGTCCTGACCGTCCGCAGTCCGTATCCGGAAGGAAATAGCGGATCGGGGATTCTCGGTATGCCGGGGGCGCCGGCGTCATAGTCAGGAAAACCCTTTAGCTGTTCCATCCCCCTCATCCAATCGACGGGCAATGTGTTGGCCGAATTTTTTCTGCAGGTGATTCCATCCTCCACTGACATTCCATCGCAGAAAAGATATTCGCCGAAGATTGCGTCGGCTATCGCATCCCCTCCGGTGGGCCCGGGGAGAAATGCCGCCAAAAATGCCCCGCTCTTTTCGAGCGCAGAGTCTATCAGCATCGGCCTTCCGGAAAATAGGACTGTTATCACGGGAATTTCCGGCGCTTTGTTTTTTACCGCGAGCATCACAAGTTCGTCGAATTCGCTGAAGCCGATTTCAAGCGTGGAGCTCTGCTGATACGGTGCGTACCAGTTGAAGTGCAGGTTATAAAGACATCCGCTTTCGAAGTCTCCATCGTTATTCCGACAATATGGTACATCTATATCTCCCATAAATTCCGCGTATGGATGCTCCGCTATAGCGGCTACGACAACGGTGTTTTGCGCCGTCATGTCCGGGATCGAGTTGAGTTTTTCGATGAAGGCGGAGCGCGCCGCCTGTACCTCATCCAAGTCCCCGATCTTCGCATATTGCGGGCGAAGTATCTGGGCCGTATCTCCGTTTTTCGATATTATTTTAGAGATTCCATCGAAGAGACTGGCTGCTCCGGAGCTCTTCTTGTTTTCACCGCTCCACAGAACATTCCCCTCTGCTCCCTGCCAGGTGAGGGTCCATCCGCCGTTTTGGACTCCGATGTTGTCGTAGTTCGTGTAGAGCATCTGCTTCTTGCCGGTTTTGGAAGTCTGGGTCGCTATGATTCTTTCGCCTGTGAGGATCACGTACTTGATCTGGGCTGGATCGATAGGAAGCAGGTCGTCGGTGTTTTTCAAAAGTACCAAAGATTTTCGGGCGGCCTCGAGCGCGGCCGACTTTGCCGCATCCTCAATGGATGAAACCCCATCCGCCGGATAGACTTCTCTAAATTCGGGAAGAGGAGGGCGCACGGCGCTTTTCCATTTTCCGTCGGATTTATCGATCAGTCCCATGGCGTATTTTACTGCGAGTATCCGCGTCACCGCCTCGTCTATGCGTTGCATGGATATGGCCCCGCCTTCGATATTCTTTTTGACTATCGCCATGAATGTGGGGAGATCTTTGTATACGGTCCACGGGGTCGTCGTCATGATCATGTCCATTCCGTCCATGATGCTTTTAGAGAGGGCATCGTCGTACGACATTTTTTTAGGCACTGTCGGAAGCCCCTGCGTGGCGATCTTGTTTATGGCCGCCTGGTCCGAAACGAGAAACCCTCCGAAAGGCTTGCCGAGGGATCCGTCAAAGAGTTTTGATAGATACTGCGAGTTGACGCTCATCCAGTCGGAAGCCACTGCATTATAGCTTATCATAATGCTTCCGGCAGATGCTTCTATTGCGCCGATGTATCCTGAAGCATTGACCTGAAAAAAATTGTTTGCGGCGCTCTCGGTTGTCAACGGGACGTCGCCCTCATCTATGCCGTCGAAGGTGGCGCCATCGCCTAGATAATGTTTTGGTGTGGATAGTATGCCCGATATCTTTCCGCTGGATGGATCGGTCATCTGCATTCCAGCGATGTTGTTGAAGGCCATCTGCATTATAAACGAAGGATTATCCCCCATGCTTTCATAGAAGCGGCCCCATTTGGGGTTGTGGGATACCGCGAGCGTCGGGGAAAAACCCCAGTTGAATCCGGAATCCATAACGTCCGCCGCCGTGAAATATCCCGCCGCGCACATCAGTTTTGGGTCGTGGGTAGCGGCCATTCCTATGTTCTGTGGAAAGAGAACCGCGCCGAGGACGTGCTGGTTGCCATGCGGCGTGTCGGTTCCTATAAGCGGCGGGATGGATATCTTGCTGCCATCCTGCAGCTTCACTTCCACCGGGATGTTGGATTTAGCCGCGTATTCGCGCCAATTTTCACGCGTGGCGAAGAGAAGATCCTCCTGCAGATAGCCGCAGGTTTTGCCTTTGTCGATCAACCCCCCTTTGCCGTCCGGTATCTCATTCCCCCCCACATATATGGCGCCGACTTGGTATTTTCCGATCAGGCTGAAATCTATCTTTTCGGTGTTTTCATCGATTATGGACTGCATATCGGCCAGCGTTATCTGTCCGATTTTTTGTTCGAGCGTCATCGCCGAGACTATCTCGCTCACCACGCCTCTGTATTTATCGTAGTCGACATCTGGAAGAGCTTTCCCCGCGGAGAGCTCTTCGCAAAAGGGAGTTGAAGGAGTTTTGTCGAACTTCATCACGATCATGGCTGTAATTGCCAGCAGTGCTGCCAGTGACATTATGGTTGCTATTTTTTTCATATTTTCTCCGTTGATGTGCCTTTAGGGCCACAGAATGTTTGATTTCATCGGTTACTGCGACCGGTTCTCGCCCGGTATATCACAGGGATATTTTGATATAAAGCTGTTTTAGCCGATAAGAAAATATCATCTAGGAACAATCATCTTTTCGGGGCTGTCTATATCTGCTATACCTCGCCGGGGAGAAATAAAAAGGGGGAAAGGAAATATGAAGAGAGCTGCGTCGGCTTTGCTGTGGTCGTCGTGCTCCTCTACTGCTCAATCAAATAAAATTTAGATAAAGGATCGGATCACCGAGGGTATGTTCAAAAAACTTTTTAACAAAACCAATCTGCTGGTAGGTATTTCCATCGCCGTCCTGAATATAAGCTTTTGGGCTTACATCAACAGACCTGAGATAGAGCCACCCTGGCCGGACAACGTCCAGGGCTTTTCATATTCTCCCATGAGGGCCGACGATGATCCCTTCCAAGGTGAATTTCCGACCGACGAGGAGATAGAGGGGGATCTCAAGAAGCTATCATCGATGGCCCATGCGGTGAGAATCTACGCGATGGACTCTCTGCACAGTAACGTTCCGAAACTGGCCAGAAAATATAAGCTCAACGTAACACTTGGGGCTTGGATAGACGAAAGGCGCGACAACAACGAGATAGAAATTAACGAACTTGTGAAAGCCGCCGAGGCCAATAGAAATGTGGTGAGGCTCGTGGTCGGCAATGAGGCGCTGCTGAGAGGCAACGTAACCGTGGAGGAGATGATTTCATACCTCGACCGCGTAAGGGCGCAGACCAAGAAGCCGGTCAGCACCGCAGAGCCTTGGCACGTCTGGATCAAGCATCCGGAGCTTGCAGACCATGTGGACTATCTCGGCGTCCATATGCTTCCATACTGGGAAGGTGTGCACGTAGAGGTTGCGGTCGACTACATCGTAAACAGGATGAACGAACTTAAATCCCATTTCCCCGGAAAACCGATAGTCATTTCCGAGGTGGGATGGCCAAGCGAAGGTCGAACCAGGGAGGCATCGGTAGCCTCCCTCGCCAATGAGGCTACCTTTTTAAGGAGATTTTTGCGCAAGGCCGAGGAAGAAGGATACATCTATTATATAATGGAGGCCTTCGACCAGCCGTGGAAGAGAAACACCGAGGGTGCGGTTGGTGCGTACTGGGGAGTTTACGATGTCTATCGTCAGCCGAAATTCCCTTTTACCGAACCTATAGTTTCAATTCCCAACTGGTATATACTCGCCGGCGCATCGGTGGTGATAGGCATCATAATTCTCAGCATAGTGCTGATCGACAGCAAGACCCTCAAGACCAGAGGTAAGAGCTTTCTCGCGATAATAGTATATGCGGCTACGACTGTTGTCGTATGGAATGTCTATAACTATACCCTGCAATACATGACCATAGGTTCCATGCTGGTCGGGGTGCTGATGTTTATGGGTATGGTCGGGGTTGTTGTGATAATACTTTCTGAGGCACATGAATGGGCCGAATTGCTTTGGGTGCGCGAGCGCAAGCGCTTTCTGAAGAGGATAGAGATACCGGACGATCAACTTCCCATGGTTTCCATTCATGTTCCAACCTACAATGAACCTCCGGAGATGATGAAGGAAACTCTCGACGCCCTGGCTGCGCTCGATTATCCGAATTTTGAAGTGATAGTGATGGACAATAACACCAAAGACCCGGCTGTGTGGCAACCTGTTCGTGATTATTGCAAAGAGCTTGGCGATAAATTCCGTTTTTATCACGAGGATTCCCTTGAAGGCTTTAAGGCGGGAGCGCTTAACTATGCACTTCGCAAGACGGATATGAGGGCGCAGGTTATAGGCGTGATAGACAGCGATTACATCGTGAAACCTAACTGGCTCAGGGATCTGGTCCCGCAGTTCGTCGATGAAAAGGTCGCTATAGTTCAGGCACCTCAGGATTATCGCGATGACGGCGAAAATGCCTTCAAGGCGATGTGCTACTCCGAGTATCGTGGATTTTTCTTCATAGGCATGATCACCAGGAACGAGCGCAATGCGATAATTCAGCATGGAACGATGACATTGATAAGAAAGAAGGTGCTTAGCAGCGTCGGCGGGTGGGCGGAGTGGTGCATCACGGAGGATGCCGAACTCGGCCTGCGTATTTTTGAGCAGGGGCATGAGGCGCATTATGTTCCTAAGTGCTACGGCAAGGGAGTGATGCCGGACACCTTCACCGACTACAAAAAGCAGCGTTTTCGCTGGTCCTACGGATCCATACAGATTCTGAAAAGACACGCTTCAAAACTGTTCAAGTCCGGGAATTCCCTGACGCTGGGACAAAAATATCATTTTATCGCAGGATGGCTCCCGTGGATAGCCGATGCTGCAAACATGATCTTTAATTTTGCCGCTCTGTTCTGGACGATAGCGATGCTGCTTGCGCCAAGGAGCGTAGACGCCCCGATGGTGGAGTTTGCGCTTTTTCCGCTTGTTCTATTCTCGTTCAAGATCGGCAAGATGATCTACATCTACAGGTTCCGTGCGCGGGCCTCCGCTCTCAGCATACTGGGTGCGGCCCTTGCCGGTGTCGCGTTGTCGCATACCATAGCCTGCGCTATCGTGCAGGGAATTGTAACCTCCGACAAACCTTTCTTCAGGACGCCCAAGAAGGCCAACGTGCACGCCCTAGCTCGTGCGATGCTGGAATGCCGCGAAGAGCTTCTCTTCGCCACAGCGCTTCTTCTTTCGGCCTATGTTCTTTCCAGCATGAAGGGTATGATGACGCTGGATATGCATCTTTGGATAATAGTCCTGATGATTCAATCCATACCATACCTGGCTACGGTGCTGGTCGCGGTTATAAGCGCCATGCCAAAGCTGTCAGCAAAGTATGTGGGGATCACTCCCTCGATGCACTTCTAGGCTGATGCGATGCGCCTTTATCTTATTCTTCTTGAATTGAGGAATGGGGAAAAGTGATATAAATCAGTTGATTGCTAATGATCGTCACCTTTTGGCTCTAGATTGGGAAGATATATCTTAGTAACCTCTGAAAAATCAGCAAATTCAGGGCCCCTCTAAAAGCTATGCGCTTGCCATCCCCGAATGGCGAAAAGGTTGTCATCCCCGAATGACGAGATGGTCAATTGTCTATGGTTGAAGTTGTTGTTACAGCTAGCTTTTCAGAGGTTCCTTTATATATCCCCTATCCTCCCATTCTGGGTCGAATAAGTTCATCTTGATTCCTAGTTCGGATAATGATTAAAATCCACGGCACACGATCCAACAAAGGAGACTTTATGTCGACGCTGCCGCTGGTAAGCAAGGATGACAGAACTTTTGCTCTTGCACAGGTTTGGGAACGGGAAAATCGCGTTTCCAGCGAAGAGAAGGTCATAAAGGTCTTTCTGGGTGGTCTGCCGGAAACCCCCGATGGCCTCGTCGGTGAGTGGGCGAAGGTCGATGGACAAACAAGACTCCACAATAATTTTTTCTGCGCAGTTTTTAAGCCATTTTCGAAAGTGACAACCGACTGCTTTGATCAGGTGCAAGCCTACTACACCCTGACTCAGATTCAGCGCTATCTTCAAAGCCTGGGCATAGACGTGAAGGGTGCGATCGGAAGCGCGCACGATGGGAAAGATCATCCTATCGTTGCTCATGTCAATGCTGTCGAGGATATGAATGCCTGGTTCTCATTTCAGAGCGATGACCTTACGTTCGGCACTAGCAAGGATAAATGGCACCTGGCTTCCGATGGCGACATCGTGGGTCACGAGGCACACCATCTCATACTCCATCACAGGAATAAAAATCTCGGCAAGTGGTATGCCGGAGAGGGGCGCAGCATACATGAGGGTTTTTCCGATGCCGGCCCGGCATTCTTCATGGATGATCCGGAGATGAGCGAGGATTTTCCTCCGGCGCGCGGCATGCCGGAGAACAAGAACGTCGGCCTAAGGACTGTTGACAACAGTCTGAATCTCGATGAGGTGGGACACGAAGAGCATAGCCGAGGTAGGGTTTACGGCGGATTTTTCTGGGGTCTGAAGAAGAGGCTTCAGTCCGCGATCGAAGCTGGGATGAGATCAGAAGTCTGCGGTGAGCTGAACGACTTCGATATCGCAGTCGCCAGTTGCAAAGCGGCCGACGTAATTGCTTTCATAATGCACGAGCACGCCATTTATTACCTGAGCAAATCGCCGGATTCCGTCGAATTTATCAACGCCGTCTATAGAAGCGCGTATGCATTCTTGAAGAAGTTTCCGGAGGACGCAAAATATTGCGCTTCAATACTTGATGACATAATCATCGAGGGGAAGGCGCGCAGGATGCTTAGGACGGAGGAGACTCCGAAGGAACCGGCGAATATGGCGAGTTTCGCGCCGATCGATCTATCCCAATACCTCCATGATTTGGAGGTTCGTAACGGTCCGAGCGATTTCGTCCTCGATCAGGAGGTTCTTTCTATCACCGGCGGCAGAAAGAGCTACCAGCAGTATTTCACCCTCCCGGATGGCAGGAGTGTGAAGGTGCTGGGCGCGGGCATATCTGCTATAACCGACGAAAATGGCGCGATAGTGGAAATTTCAGATATGGATGTAGTCCCTTTTCTGAGCCGCGATTTTAACAGGAACACTTCGGTAACTCCGCAGAAGGCCGTTCAGAGGGCCGCCGATGTCGCCAGACAGAATTATCTGCAGGCGGATTCGGCAAGAAGAAAATTCGATAAACTCGTCACCTTCGACAAAAAGAGCAGTGAGGAATTCAAGGCCGTCCAGATGGAGTACAGGATCGCGCTCGAGGCATCCGAGTCGGCCAAATCCCTCAATCTTGAGGATGCCAACCTCGTCCTCATCCCGGGCTCTGATGACCTCCACTATGAGTTTGAGATGGGGCTTTCCCTCTATTATGTGAATGCCCGCACGGGTGAAACTATGGTCAAGCCAGACGCCCTCTGGGACTGACTGTAAGTAATTGAAATTATTGCCTTAAATTTTATCACATCGGTAGCAACTTTACTCCCTCCTTTGCCGATAACTTCCTACGACTGTTAAAAATACGGAGGTGTCTGTGAGCACCAAGGAAGGCATGATCAGTGTAGCAAAGGCTGCGCAGAGCACGGCTGACATGTACTTTATGTACGACACCAATCTGGACGGCGAGCTCTCTTCGTATGAGATCGACTCGCACGATCCATATAACCTGGAGTTGTTTCTTAGGTTCATTCAATTCGGTCACGATGGAGTCGGTAGAGATGAAATTCAAAGGCTTATTACAGATCCGAAGTGGTCGGCGATGTTTTTCACGGGCTTGAATACCTTCGTGAAAAAATGGCGCCTCTTGGGGGGTAAACTCGAACGAGATCGAGATGACGACAGGCAGCTAGTTACCTCCCTCCTCCCCCATCTAGAAAAATTTTCGGATGAAGTCGTGCTGAAAGCCATATCGGATTCTAGAGATCTTCTTATCGCACTCGACGCATTGGCAAAGGGCGAGATGGCAAGCGGTGAGCTCACTGAGATGGAGTATTCGGCGTATATGAGATCCATAACTCTGTATCTCAAGCAAAAGGCGGCGGAGCTTCCGGAAAAAAAATTTCTCGAGCTTATGGAGAGGATGCAGACCGAAGTTAGGAGGTGCGGAGACGTTGCGACTTTCTGCCGCGAGCTTTTGAAACCGGAGCAGGTGCAGAGACTCTATAGAAGACTAAAAGGGATGAGCGTGAGAAAAGGGGAAAAGGCTCTTCTCGTGTACGATATCAATAGTGGCGATTATAAAATCATGGTTCGCCCTAAATCGTTTAAGATAGATGTTAAAAAAGACCCCTATCGTCTGCTTGCTATAAACAGGGGCAAGGGTGGTAAGGGCAAAGAAAATATCTTTGAGATGTTTTCAGGAAATTTAAGAGAATATTGTGGGTGGCTGGCCCCGTTCGGGCGCCTGAGGATGCTTCAGGCGGTAAAAGAGGCGAGGGCAAAAATAGAGGAGGCAGGCGCTGAATCATTGGTTGTTGGCTCGGGCAAGGCTCCTCTGAGCCACTCAATTTCCGATGCCCAGGCTCTGGGAATTATCTATGTTGAGAAGCGCTGGTCCAGTATACAAAAGGCAAAAGGTAGCGATGAAGATATAAGAAATGTCTTCGATGGTGTGGATATGGTGGTGGCCCTTGAAGGCTCCAAGGCATACTGCAATGTAAAAAGTCCAGTGGGTGCCCAAGGGATCGCTCAGATTATGTCTATAGCCTATGATGATATAGCGAGGGAGTATCCCACTCTCATTAGGGAAGACTTCATGAAGATTGCCTGCGATTTGGACAATTCCATTCTCGCGGTTTTTTTGCTCATAGATAGAAAGAAACAGACTATAAGTGCGATGTTGAGAAAAGACGGATTTTCTGTGTCTGATGCGATAAAAGGACTTTCCGACAGCGCCATTGCCATTGCATACAACCACAGCGCATACAGCGCGAAACATTTTGTGCAAACTGGGTCTACGAAGGATGTCCCGAGGAAGAGTGCAGAAAATGGAAAGACGCATTACGATATTCCCGAGAATACGGTACGGTATGCCGAATCCTATAAAATCACCGTCGATCTTCTCTCAGCGGGGCTCTAACTCGTCGGTTTGGAATCAAAAACCGATGCGCTGCGATCCGTTAATTACACTGAGCTGATCATTGAGCGTCCAGAGGTCGTATAGGTATCCGATTCCGAAGAGCCCGCCGGTTAGCAGGTAGAGTATTCCCGTTGCCCATTTTTCCATGTAAATCCTGTGGGCCCCAAAGAGGCCGAGAAATGTCAGAAGTATCCATGCCACGGTGTAATTTTTCGGACCTTCCACAAAACGCAAGTCGGCCTCCCTGTCCATCGATGGAATCAGGAAAAGGTCGACTATCCATCCTATCCCCAGAAGTCCAAAGGTGAAGAAATAGAGTGTTCCTGTAAGCGGTCTGCCGTAGTAAAACCTGTGCGCCCCCATGAATCCGAAAATCCAGTAGATGTATCCCATCGGTATGTCATGCGTTCCCCTATTTGAATTCATATATTTTCTCCTCAGTTGTGCTCTTTTCTACACCCTAAATACGATGAGGTCAAACTCCGCGATTTTCCGCCAACTGCGCCTTGACAAGGGGTGTTGAGTCTTGCATAAATTCGCACCTAATATGCCTAATAGATATATAGCGTAGATATATACATACGGGAAATGTCTAATGCCATCCAAGGGAAGGAACAAGACCCGCTATGCCATACTGGGGATGCTCTCGGTGAGGCCTAAATCCGGCTATGATATCAAAAAGGACATCGATAGCGGTTTTGCTTCCCTGTGGAATGAGAGCTTTGGTCAGATATACAAAACTTTGGGAAACCTCGAAGATGGCGGATTCGTGACGAGAAAAAAGTACAGGCAGGGAGGGAGGCCTGACAAGTCGGTGTTTACGATAACCGCGAAGGGCATGAAGGAACTGAGATCATACCTGATGGACCCTGCCGACAAGCTTGTGGTGCGCGATGAATCGATGCTCAAGTTCGCTTTGGGATTCAACGTCGAGCCCGAATATACCGTTCGGCTTCTCGAGAGGGAAATAACCAAAATCAGGGGTACGCTTGAGATGATGAAGGCGAAGCATTGCGAGATGATAAAGGAGCTGGACGGTTTGGACAGCAAGCGGATTCATTTGGAACTCCTGTTTGAAATGGGGGAGGTCTTCTTCACCGATAAAATTCGTTGGTGTCGAAGGGCTGCAGGCGTTTTTCGCAAAAAAACCGCGATGGAAAACAATCATGAGGGATGAAATATGTCTTTAGCTTTCGCAAGAAAAATTCGCGTTGTAACTGTGTTGTTCGTGACCTCTCTGTTTCTCGTCTCCGCGTTATTGGGGACTTCCGAATCCTCGGAACAAAATGTCCTTCGTTTGAGTTTGGAAGAGGCGATAGAGTTGGCCATCGCCGAGAGCGAGACCGTCATGCAGAGCGGCAACGATATAACCAAGAGCGGCTATCGCCGTTCGGAGGCGATATCTGCCGCGCTTCCTCATGTAAACGCAGATGTAGGATACAACTATTATCCCAAAGTTCAGACTGTAGATATGGTCATGCCTGGCGCCGGGCCGATATCGGTGGAGCTCAAGGATGATTTCGATATGACGACATCGGTCACCCTTGAACAACCCATATATACGTTCGGGAAGATACATAATGCGATTCGCGCCGCGACTATAGCTCGCGAGGTCAGCAGATTTAGCAAAGATGCCGTCGAGCGGGAAGTTTCGTATGAAACCGCGAAGGCTTACATAACAGTGCTCCTGGCTCAGGAAGCGCTGAAGATAGCCAGGGAATCTTATAACAATGCCGAAAGTACGCGGGCCATACTGGATGAGCGTTTCGCTATGGGCAGAGTGCCCAAAAGCGACGGGATAAAGGCTCAAGCCGATGTTGCGGCAAGGGTGCCTGTTCTGAAAGAATCTGAATCAGATCTGGATCTGGCGATGCGCCACCTCAAGAGGCTGGTCGGCGCGCAAGAATCACAGAAGGTTATTCTCACCGACGCTCTGGCGAGAAGATTTCCTCGCTACGATGCCGATGCAGCGCTGGCCGATATGTTTGAGATAGAGCCGAGGCTGAAACTCCTGGACCGCACCATAGACCTCAATGCTGCCATAGCCAAGAAGGAGAAAGCGCAGTATTTCCCAACCATCGGCGCGTTTGCCAACTATACGCTCTTCGGTCAGTCGAACAATGCGTGGATCGGTTCGAAAAATTTGCAAAATCTCGGCGCCATCGGCCTCAACATAAGGGTCCCAATCTGGAATGGAAATAAGACGTGGGCGGTGTATCAGCAGGCGCTGATTGACAAGGCCAATGCCGAACTTTCCCTGCGAAGGGCGAACAGGGATCTTGAACTCGAGCTTCGTAATGCAATATCGGAGTATGATTCTATGCTTGCCACATACAGGGCGAACCAAGAGGCTGTCAGACTTTCTAGGGAATCCTTTCAGGCGCAGCAGGACAGCTTCAGGGCCGGGAGTAAGACTCTTACGGATCTGAACGATGCTGAAATGCAGCTTACGCGTAATCGCCTTAACGAGGCTGTGACTCTCTACAAGATCAATAGCAGCATAGCCAGCATAGAGAGGCTTATATCGGGAGGTGGAGAAAAATCATGGAAGAGCAGAGTAGCACAGTGAAGACTGGAAAGTTGGTAAAAACCACATTGATATTTCTGGCCGTCTTGCTTGTGGCTGTCGTCGCCCAGATAATCCGCATCAATATGTCGGAAAAAAAAGAGATGCTCAGTTTTTATTCCGAATGGAATTCAAATGGAGTGCCTGTTGATGTCTGTGTGATGAAGCCATCTGAATACAAGGTCTGGAACAGAGTAACAGCGACTAAGGTTCCCGGCGGCGAAATGCGAAGCTACGTGCCGCGGCAGATGTGGGAATCGATAAGCGTGGGGCAGAACGCTGAAGTAAAAATCAATGGCTATCAGTGTGCTGCCCGGATTTCGTTTATTTCGCAGGTCAGGGATATCGACACCGGGCTGTATGAAGTCAGACTTACCGTATTGGACCCGTCATTATTACCTGACTCCTCTTTCTATCATGCGAGGGTTAATACTCACACATATAGCGGAGTGATAACTCTTCCTGTCGATGCCATTTCGTATGAAGGCGATCTTAAGTCGGCCTGGATTGCGGAAGAGGGTTTGGCTAGAAAGATAGTTCTCGATGACGTGTATTCCGATGGGCTGTTTGTTGTCCTCGATAAAACTGATCTTGCCGGCAAGTTGTTCGTTATAAGAGGCGAAGAAAATTTGGAGGAAGGTCAAAAGGTTTTTATTCACAAAAATATGTCTGATTGCCCAAATGCGGAGTAGAAAATGATAGAATTTTTTGTAAGGCGTCCCGTTACAACCATCGTCTTTGTTCTGTTTTTTATGATTTTGGGAATAGTTTCCTATTTCAATCTCTTTATAGAGAATATGCCGAGGATAGACTTTCCCACGGTGACCATATCCGTCGAGTTTCCAGGTGCGACTCCTTCTGAGGTAGAGACCCAGGTCGTCAAAAAAATCGAAGATGCGGTGGCTGAGCTGTCGGAGATAGATAAGATTACTAGCAAATCCTACGAGAGTTTCGGGATGGTCATAGTGGAGTTCAATCTGGGGACGGATTCTAACGTCAAAGCGATGGAGGCGAAGGATAAGGTGGAGGCGATATTAAACGACCTCCCGGCTGAAATAGAGAAACCTCTTGTTGAAAAATTCGACCCCCTTGCCCTTCCTGTGATGGACCTTATTCTCTCGAGCGATTCGATAGGCAGCAGGGACTTGTACGAATATGCCGACAAGACTCTCAAGAACAAGTTTTCACCCATAGAGGGCGTGGCATCTGTGGATATCTTCGGAGGTAAGGAGAGACAGATAAACATACTTCTCGATCCCGTCCTTGCGCGTGAAAACTTCATAGGCATTACCGACATCATCGGTGCTATTAAGATGAGAAACATGAACGTCCCGGGCGGGAATATAGAGAAAGAGGAACACTCGATCAGCGTAAGGTTTATGGGGGAATTTCTTACCCTAGATGACATTCGGCAGATGGAGCTGGTCTCGCATGACGGAAAAACTATACGCCTCGGTGATGTTGCGATTGTGGAGGATGGTCACAAAGATATAACTTCAATGGCGAGGCTGGATGGCAGGGACGCAGTCGGTCTTTCAATCATCAAGACCAACGATGGCAATACAGTGTCGATAGCCGAGGGGGTTGAACTGGCTCTGCCTGCGATAAAGGCCACACTTCCGGAGGGGATGGAGCTCAGCGTTGGGACCGACAACGCTGCGCAGATCGTCAGGGAGACCAAGGATACGCTGATAAATATTCTAGCCGGAGTTCTTCTCACGGTCGTCGTGCTTTATCTCTTCACGGGAAATTCCCGCACCACCCTGATTGCAGCCCTTGTCATCCCATCCTCCATCGTGTCAGGAATGTTTTTGGCCGACCTATCCGGTTTTACGATCAACATGATGACGCTGATAGCAACGGCCATGGCGCTTGGAACCCTTATCGCCAATGCGATCGTCGTCATAGAGGGAGTCCTTTCGCATCTTGAGAAGGGAGAGGATCCTCTCGATGCGGCGATATTGGGCGCCAAGGAGGTTACGGGTGCCGTCATCGCCTCGGCCGGAACGAACCTGGTCGTTTTTACCCCTATGGCCTTCGTCGGAGGAATCGCCGGGCCTTTCATGAAACAATTTGGTTTGATGGTCGTGTATCTGACTTTATTTTCGCTTCTGGCGTCATTTACCCTGACGCCGATGCTTTGCGGAATGATTCTAAAGAAGAGGGCGGTAGGCGCCGATGGCAAGCCGCTTCCTTCCAGAAGAAGGCTCGTGAGGATCGCCCATCGTTTTATGGATTTTATGCTGCATCAGTATAGGGCCGTTTTCGAAGCCATATTCAGATGGCCGAAGCTGACAGTCGCAGCGGTTCTTATGTCGCTTGTTTTCTCCCTGTTTTTTGTCAGATATATCGGATCTGAATTCGTTCCCGAATCTGACGCCGACAGGATAGTGGTAAAACTCAATGTCCCGCCCGGTTCCACGATAGACAATACGCTTTTGGTTGTGGAACAGGTTGAAAAGCTGGCGACGGGGCAGCCGGAGGTCGTCTCTGTGCTTTCCAACATAGGCGAGAACGGAGTCGAAAACGCGCGCGTCGTTGCTAACCTGCTTCCTGTTGCGGAGAGAAAACGCAGTGACATGGATATAATAAATGCGCTTCTCCCTAGCATCGCGAAGATTCCAGGGGCCGAATTTCATCTTGAACGCGGCGACTCTGTCGGCTCTGGTCACGCGGATCTTACGCTGGATTTGACTGGCGTAGATTATGACAGGATGATCGTCCTTTCCAATGAGGTGATGGAAAGGTTCAACCAAAGCGGAATGTTCAGATCGGTATCGTCGAGCTATAAGAGCCCTAAACCGGAAATAAAGTTTATTCCCGATCAGGAAGCGATGACTACCCAGGGGGTTTCTTACGCCTCTCTTGCGAATTCTATCCGTGCCTCCATATACGGCGACAACTCCAACGTCTATAAGGAGGATGGAGAGGAGTACGATATAAATGTGGAGATGGATCCCTATTATAAAACTACCTTCGATGATCTCGATCAGATCAACATAATTACGACCAAGGGCCTGCTTCCAATAACTATGCTCGGAAAAGTGGAAAGGGAGAGGGCTTTACCTGCGATATGGCACCGTGACAAGGAAAGAATAATAGAGCTTGATGGGTATCTATCAAAAGGCACCGCCGGTGAGGTTATGGCAAAAATGGATGCCATTCTTGCCGATTTTCCCTTTGAAAAGGGCGAGGGGTACAGGTGGGTAGGCGATGTCGAGTTTCAGGAAGAATCGAATCGCGAGTTGGGCAAGGCCTTTATTCTTGCGAGCATACTTACCTTCATGATTCTCGCCGCGCTTCTCAACTCCTGGTATCATCCTTTTACGATAGGGTTGTCGATCATAACGTCATTCACGGGCGTTTTTATGTTCATGTTCTTCGCGAGGTCTTCGTTTAACATAGCGTCTATGCTCGCCATAGTCATGCTCGTGGGTCTTGTCGTGAATAACGCTATTCTCATGCTCGATGCTACGATGCGCAATCGTGAAGCTGGGATGCCTATAAAGGAGGCCCTTTGGAAGGGGATAGAGAGGGAGTTCCGTGCGATATTGATGACCTCTATAACAATCGTATTTGGGGTGTTCCCGCAGATTTTTTCAAACGATGAAGTCAAGGTTTCGATGGGGGTAGTGCTAATAGGAGGAATGCTGGCATCGATTCTTTACACCTTCGTACTGACTCCCGTCATGTTCTGGTATGTCGAACGCCTTCGCGCCAGAATCAGCAACTGACCGATTTCGACTGTATCGCCGGTATTCTTCGCGGGAGCATTTTCATTTCGTTAGCTTCTGACTTCAGCCTTTTCCGTGCTTCGTCGGCCTCGCAGAATGTTAGATGGCGGTCAACGCAGGCTATGCCGACAGCACATGCCGCAGCTTCGTAGCGCATCAAAATTTCGATGATCGATATCATGACTAAGCGCGATCAGCATGCATGATCGGTCTGGCGGGGACGAACGATCTTAAAATATCTTGTTCTTTCCACCTCCTTCAATTAAAAATCCGGTCATGATTGAGAAGAAAAAAGAAATTCTGGAAGCTGTACCTCCGATGGGGAATCATCCCGTTGAAACGGTTGATGTAGGTTTCGATTCGCTCGGTGTTGCGAAGGGTATCCTTGCATCCATAAAGGCCGTGGGTTTTGTAAACCCAACCCCGATACAATCCGCCGTGATACCGGTAGCCTGCTTAGGCAGGGATATAATAGCTCTGGCACAGACAGGTTCTGGGAAAACCGCCGCATTCGC
The DNA here is from genome assembly GCA_012513515.1 of Myxococcales bacterium. Lineage (NCBI taxonomy): Bacteria > Pseudomonadati > Myxococcota > Myxococcia > Myxococcales > Myxococcales bacterium. The sequence continues at coordinate 140,955 of JAAZCA010000019.1, forward strand.
GATCCCCATGACTGAGCGCCTGCTTCACGGCAAGGGGCTGCGTGGTTTGGTTATCTGCCCTACGCGTGAGATAGCCCTTCAGACGAAGGCTTTCCTCGAACTTTTCGGGAAAGATCATGGTCTTGTCAGCCTCTGCCTGATAGGCGGAGTGCGAATGGGGCCGCAGATCAAGGATCTCAAAAGCGGTCCGGATATAGTAGTCGCTACGCCGGGACGCTTGGTGGATCATATGGAAAGAAAAAATCTGAGCCTCAGGAAGGTAGAGGAGCTCGTAATCGACGAGGCCGACCACATGCTCGACCTCGGTTTTCTTCCGCAACTCAGAAAAATTCTGAAAGGGGTTCCTGAAAAGCGCCATACCATGATGTTTTCGGCTACGATGCCGAAGTCGATAGAGAGGCTGGCGAGACAGCATCTCAGGGATCCTGTAATGATAGACATCCTTCCTGATGGAAGGGCTGCAGAGGGAATTGAGCATCGCCTATATCTGGTCGATGAGGCGCATAAAAAGAAATGTTTGATCGCGCTCTTGAATCAGGAGCTTGGGAGCACGCTGGTATTTACCAGAAGGAAGGTAGATGCCGACTGGCTTTGCGGAGTTCTGGAAAAAAATGGCCATCCCGTTGTCAGCATGCATTCCGATCGTTCGCAGAGTGAAAGGACGAGCGCTCTGTCGGGTTTTCGAAAGGGAAGTCATAGGATACTGGTTGCAACCGATATCGCATCGCGCGGCATAGATGTCCCCGGCATCGAGCACATAATAAATTTCGATATACCGCAGACAGTCGAAGAATATATACATCGCGCCGGAAGGACTGCTAGGATGAATGCAAAGGGTATGGTTTCAACGATAGCCTCATGGCTGGATAAGGAGATGGTTTCTAAAATAGAATCGACGCTTGGTAAGGAAATCCCCAGATGTTCGGTTCCCGGGGTCGAGCCTTATGTGGAAACCAAACCGGCACAGAAGGGTGGTCGTCGCAGGCCATCGAGGTGGTGACTTTTAAAAAAAGGGGAAGATGATGAAATCTATAAAGATGATTCTTTTTCTTTTGGCTGTAATTTCCGCAACCCTATTTTTTTCCGGTACCGCCTCAGCACAAGTCGGTTTCCTTCCCGAATTCATGGGCAATGCGGCCGGCGTTGACAGGCCCGGTTTCTGTCTCAAATTTTTTCCCAGCTATTACTATCAGCATTCGATAGCCGCCCATGATGCGGAGGCCGCCTTCGAGCCGCAGTATTTCATTCCAGGGTTTACCGGTGATATAAATAAGGACCAGTTTCAGTTCGCGGTTCATGTGCCGGTTGGATACAGGAGACAGAAGGATGTCGCCGGTTCTGTGGAGTCGGTAACGGGAATCGGGACGATCACTACGACGATAGAATATTACTGGCGCATGATCGATACTGAAGATCTCGATTTCTGGTTCGACAATGGAATTACGGTTGGCTATCCGACTGCAACCGACAATAAGGGGATAAGTTTTGCAGGCAATCCCTATTCGATGCGCATAGGGGGGAACGCGTTTACATTCGGATGGTATCAGGAGTCGATGATCAGGTATAAAAAATTTCTATTGTCGATAATGCCCATAGGGATGACATGGGGATTTTACGACAGGGAGACGGACACCCGCGGAGGGCTTTCTTTGTCCATCATGAACGCTTCCGCAGGATATGCCATCAATGACTACATAAGCCTTGGCGTCAATTTCGGCCTGCTCCTTGGAAACGTCGCAGGAAGCCAGGATGTCTTGAAAAATTCAGTCCCCGTTTCTGTCAGGTTCTACACAGGTCCGGCGGCGCTGATCTCCTTTCTCAAGGATTACGCGATGCAGGTGGGCGTGATAATAGATACCTATACGAAGGACGTGCCCAGGGGGCAGGGGATAGCCATCGCCCTCTGGCATCATTTTTAAGAGGATCATGATTTGGTCCCGCGCCTCGCTTTATCGCTCGGGTTGTCTTTTATGTACTAAATAAATTCAGTTAATATTATTCGTGATTATATTGAATACGTATTTAATTGCTTAACTATATGAAATTTAATTGAATATCTGATTTATTATCCTTTAAAATTTTATTAAATCGTTTACCAATAGAACACGATATTATTTATTTTTTGTGGACTTTGCCCCTCCTTCTGCCGATAATATATCTGAAAGGGATGAGAGATGGCAGATATCTTCACATACATGGATTACAGAAATTATCTCAAGGATGTGTTCGAGGAGTTAAAGCGCGAACGCAGCTCATTTTCCCATAGGCAATTTGCGAGCGCCGCCGGCTTTCGTTCCAGCAATTTCGTTTTGCTCGTCATGCAGGGGAAGCGAAATCTTTCCATCGAGGCTACTATAAAGATATCGAAGGCCCTCAAGCTCAAAAAGAAAGAATCGGAATTTTTTGAAAATCTCGTTCGTTTCAACCAGGCAAAAACAGACGATGAAAGAAACTTTTACTATGGTCGCATTCTTGAAAATCGCGAGTACTTGCTTTCGAGGCCTTTGGAAAAAGGCCAGTATGAATATTATTCAAATTGGTATGTGCCGGTTATTAGAGAGATGCTGCTGATGTCGGATTTTCAGGAGGACCCTGCCTGGATAGCTGATCACGTGGACCCCAAAATTACTGAGAGCGAAGCGAAAGCCGCGCTTGATCTGCTTGTCGGACTCGGCCTCGTCGTTCGCGACGAATCCGGGCGGCTTAAACAGAGTTCGCCACATCTGTTCAGCGGCGATGATATCGCTTCTTTGGCTATAGCCAACTTTCAGCGCGACATGATCAACATGGCCGCTAAATCTATAGATTCCCATAGGATGCTCGAACGTGAAATCGGATCTCTTACATTTGCCGTTTCCAAGAAAAAACTCGATGCGGCGAAAAAAATGATAAGGGAGTTCCGCTCAAAGATGGCAGGTTTTCTAGCCGAAAGCGATGGGGCTGATGCCGTCTATCAGTTTAACTTTCAGCTTTTTAACGTAAGCAAAGAGAACAAAGGAGGGGCTAGTGTATAAAAATATTTCTAAGGTTTTGTTTCTAGTCGGTCTTCTTCTAGTAGTATCTCTATCGGTTTCATGCAACTGGCTCACCGAAACCGGGAACCCCGGCGAGATAGTGGAACATATCAACGATCCCGAAAGCCCATCTCCTGAACCAGGTTATCAAGGTGGGTTAGAAAATTATTTCAATCAGGAGTTTGGAGTAAAAATAGCATATGACGACGAAGTGTGGAGTTTTTCGGAGCGTACGGCATCGACCGCAAAGTTTCTTAGTGAGGCCGATCTCAAAACGAGCGTCATTTTTTCATTTTCCAGAGTAGAAGTCGACTCCTTGCTATCGCATCTTCAAGCCCAATATCCAGACAGGGTGTTTGTGGCATATGATGCCAAGCATGTCAGCGGCTTTAAGTGTAATAAATCTGGCGATGTTGATTCAGAATTTCAGCTCGTCGATTATTACTTCATGTCGGGAAATGTCTTGATTTCAGCTGAGACGATGCTTTTGCCGGAGAGATCCAGCGATGTCGCAGGCTTGATAGATGGAGTCGTGTTCGCTGAGGAATAGCATACTATGAAAAATGGGGGGGAGTGACTTTGAAAGGAGTCGTTCCCATGAAAAACAGGTTTTTTTCGTTATTGTCGCTCTTGATGTGTTTGGGTTTTATGGCGGGCTGTAGCTTTATGGGATCTGCTGGTTTCGACGGCCAGCGAAACAAGGCGCCCAAAATTAACGGCGTCAATCTAGTGAGGTATGATGATTGCTCGCAGCTCAATGTGGAGTTGAAGGAGTTGCTGTTTCAGCAGGTCGAGGCGGAGATAAATCACCGTAAGAACGCGTGTGAGGGGGAGTTCGTTGCTTTTATGCCAGAGGATGAGGGTGGATCGACCAATGGCGCTTCTTACACCGATACAAATATTCAGGAAACCGGAGTTGACGAGGCCGATCTCATAAAGACTGACGGGGAATACACCTTTGCCGTAATCGGCGACGTCGTTATGATAACCTCGGTGTGGCCGGTATCCGGATTTAAAAAGATTTCCGAGATAACACCTGCTCGTGGCAAGGCAAGGGCCCTCTTTCTTGATGGGTCGAAGTTGGTCGTGATCTCAACTTTGAATGGCGCCCACAGCGGCGGCAGTGCTTTCTATCAAAACGGCGATCCCATGTCTGAATTTACCGCTTTGGAATATTACGATGTAACTACTCCTTCCTCGCCGAGGCTCATAAAGAAAGAGGAGTTTGATGGAGAGTTTGTCAGCGCAAGGATGATAGCTTCCAATCTCTATCTGGTGTTGAATTTAGTCATCGAGATGCCGCAGCTTCAATATTCCTTCCCCCATATTATTCCGGAGTGCGACGAAAATGGAATGCCGAAACCCTTGGATGGATATCTTGAATCGCTTGAAAATCTTAAGAATGACCTGATCCGCCAGATAAATTCTCTCAATTTGGACGCCACCGTAGAGAAAATAGAGAAAGCAGGCGGCGGCAAATGCGATCTTATATCCAGAAGTCATGTGGCATTTGGACGCGAGCTTATGACCCTAGTTTCAAGGGATCTTAATTCCGAGAATATTTCTGGAAGCAGTGAGGCGATTCTGGGCAATGGCGGCACGCTATATGCTTCGAGGGATAATTTTTTTATAGGCTCGAAGTTCAGGGACTTTCACGCGCTGTTTAGCTACGATGCTAGCGAGAATACCGTGGTTCATCGGATGAAAATAGGTGGGGAGGGTATGATTTATGGCGGCAGCGCAGCTCTAGAGGGGTATCTTCTCGACAATGCTTTCGAGGGATCCAGATGGTCTTCCCGATATTCAATGTCGCAGTTTGCGATGAGCGAATATGACGGTCATTTCAGAGTAGCCATGACGCGCGGTTGGTGGTCTGGCAACTCCGATGTAAACGACACATATGTCGCGGTTTTCAAAATAAACGATGATTCCTTCGATGAAGTTGGCAGGGTGGAAGGTATTGCTGAAGGCGAACGCCTGTATGCAGTTAGGTTCATAAACGATCGCGCCTACCTTGTTACCTTTCTTCAGATGGATCCGTTTTTCGTCATGGATCTCTCAGACCCGGCAAACCCGAAAGTCCAGGGTGAGCTGAAGATCCCCGGTTTCTCAACGTACCTGCATCCGCTAGACAGGAACAGGATTATAGGCATCGGCTTTGACACCATCGATGAAGGCGATTTCAGATGGAGGCAGGGTATAAAACTTGCCCTTTTCGATGTTTCCGATCCTTCAAATCCAGTCGAGGTCGGAAGTAGGGTTTTTGGCAGCAGAGGGAGCTACTCATCCACGGTAGAGGAACATCACGCCTTTACGTTCGATGTGAAGAATAGGATCCTAGCTCTTCCGCTCGAAATGTACGAGGGTGGAGATGTCTCGATTTTGGGGGATTATAAGACTTCCGGTCTCTCGCTTATCGATATAGATGATGCAAAAAAATTCAATGCGATAGGACGCATAGAAACCTTTTCAGGTGGGTCATCATACTATTATGATGGCGAAGATTCCGATCAAAATAAAGTTTTAAGAAGCGTTATTTTGGATGATGGCAATGGTTCGCGCTTTGTTCTTTCGCTTACCAGCGATTTCATGCTGCTGAATAAGATAGATAAAAAGATGACTCAGATAGGTAAAATTCAGTAAATAGGTAATCGATCGAAATTTGTTGAAGGGGCTGCGCATTAGCGCGGCCCTTCGTGTTTAGCGGTGCGGCGAGGTATTTATTTAACTATTTGTTATCATTAGCAAATAAAGATTTCTGCTTTAAATTAATTTGTCCCTTGTAGTTTGTTTCTTTGAGGATAGAATGCCCCGCTCAAAACCCAAACAGGAGGGGAGCTATGAGAAAGGTGTTTTTGGCTGTTCTGGCGATTGCGGTGGCAGTATCCTTTTCAGCGGTTTCTTTTGCCGATGAAGTCATCGAGCTAAAAGAGAAGACCACGGTTCGCGAAGGAAAGGTAGTGACGAAGGTCGAGGCTAAGGCTCTCGAAACGGGTGCGAAGGTAAAGGCTGAGGAACGTACGACAGATGCCGGCACGACGATGAAGGGCGAGGCGAAAGGTAAGGAGTTCGATGTGAAGACCAAGAGGCATATCACCGATGCCGAGGTCGCAGGCAAGACGAAGGTGAAGATCAAGAACGGCGCGATCAAGAAACTTTCCTTGAATTATGAGTATTATCAGGAAGGCCCTGACTATGTCCTTGAGTACAACATAAAGGATAAAACAGATCCGGATCTCGTCGCTCTGCTCGATTTGACGCCGGAGCAGTTAGAGGCTCTCACCCCTGGGCATCACAAAGTCGTAAGCACAAGCCCCTATACAGCAGATGAGATGAAGGCCAATTTTCAGAATATAATATTGCAGGATATAAAGCAGACCGTAGCTTCCAAAAAGAAGAAATAAGAAATAAGTTTTTGTAGATTTAGAGAGGCGCCCTTTGCGGCGCCTCTTTTTTTGTCAGTGGCTAAATTTTCGGATCGCTTTTATTTTCAAGTTCCACCCATAAATCATAGGAGTGCGCGATTTGCTCGTCTAGCTTGGCGAGTTTTTTTTGGGTCGCTTCTACCCTTTCTCTGCTTTGATATGTTTCAGGATCGGACATAGAAGTGAGCAAATTTTGCCTTTCGCTCTCCATCTCCTCTATTTTTTTGGGGAGGGCTTCGAGCTCTCTTTTTTCGTTGAAAGAGATTTTTTTAGGCTGCTTCGATTTTGTTTTTTTAGTTCCGGCATCTTTGGTTTCTTCGATCTCTGTTTTCGCATCAGGTTGACTGCGCTGTCTCAGCCAGTCATCGTATCCGCCGACATATTCGGCAGCCACGCCGTTTCCCTCCAGCGCGATGGTGCTGGTTACAACGTTATTCAAAAAAGACCTGTCGTGGCTGACCAAGAGCACCGTCCCGCTGTAGTTGATGAGCATTTCTTCGAGTATATCCAGAGAATCGGCGTCGAGGTCGTTTGTAGGCTCATCCAGTACGAGCAGGTTGGATGCTATCGTAAAAAGTTTGGCGAGCATCAGGCGGTTTTTCTCTCCGCCTGAGAGAATTCTGACGGGAGATCTCGACCGCTCTGGCGAAAAAAGGAAATCCTCGAGATATCCAATCACGTGTTTTCTGTTTCCATTTATGGTTAGAAAAGGATTGCCGCCACATATATTTTCCTGAACGCTCTTTTCGCCGTCGAGGCTGTCTCTCAACTGGTCGAAATAGGCGATCTGCAGGTTGGTGCCTTTTCTTACGTTGCCTGAATCAAGGGGGAGATCTTCCAGCAGCATTCGAAGTAGCGTCGTTTTTCCAGACCCATTCGGGCCTATGATGCCTATCTTGTCACCGCGCATTATCGTGGTGGAAAAATTTCTTATTACGGTTTTTGAGCCATACGAAAATGAAGCGTTTTCAACCTCTATTACAAGCCTGCCGGAGCGCTCCGCTTCCTCGGCTTCTAGATGGATTGATCCCATCCTCTGGCGCAACGAACGTTTGAACTCGCGCATGCGATAGAGGGCCTTCACCCGGCCTTCATTGCGCGTTCTTCTTGCGCGAACTCCCTGTCTCAGCCAGGCTTCCTCCTCGGCCAGCTTCTTTTCGAAGAGAGCCTTCTGATTTTCTTCGGCATCGAGGGCTGCCTCCTTGCGCTGAAGATAGGTGTCGTAGCCGCACGCCCAGCTGGTGATTTTGCCGCGATCGATCTCGATTATTCTGGTGGCCAGATTTTTCAAAAACATCCTGTCGTGCGTGACGAAGAGAATCGTACCGGAGTAGTTTTTCAGGTGATCCTCGAGCCAGCTTATGGATTCTATGTCGAGATGATTTGTCGGCTCATCGAGGAGCAGCAGGTCCGGTTTCAATACCAAGGCCCTTGCCATAAGCACTCGGCGCTTCATCCCGGCGGAAAGTTCGCTGCATTCCAGGTCTGGATCGAGTTTCATGTGTGAAATTGCAGAGTTTATCTCTCCGGCCAGGTCCCAGGCGCTTAGCCGTTCCAAACCGAGCTGTACCGCGTCGAGCTGGGCAAGCAGCTGTTCATCGCCGTGATGTTTTTCGAGCTTTGCGCTTATTTCGTGGTATTTTGAAAGGAGTTTACCTTTCTCCTTCAAACCTTCCGCCACGACATCGAAAATTTTGCCGCTTAGTTTTTCGGGGACCTCCTGTGGGAGGTAGGAGAAACTCGCGCCTTTTTCACGCGCGATCTCCCCGGCATCGGGAATGAAATCGCCGACGATGATTTTCATCAGGGTCGACTTCCCCGTCCCGTTTCTTCCGACTAGGCAGACCTTTTCACCTCGTTGGATGCTTAGCGTCGCATCGTCTATCAGGGGCTTGTCGCCGAAGGCTACGCGAAGTCCGCTTATGCTGAGCAGTGCCATATCAAAAACCTTTCAGACGTAACCAGCTATTTTAAATTGTAAGGGGATACGAAATGCTGCCTCATATCAATCATACAACCATTTTTAAAGGGTTAAATTTTTGCAGCGATTGGCGCCTATCTTGACGTCTTGGAAAATTCGGTGGTGGTTTCCATCTCCGATACCGGCATCGGAATCGCCAAGGAGGACCTGCCGAGGCTCTTTCACAAGTTCGAACAGTTTTCTCATTCCAAGAAGGTCGCTGGTGGGACCGGACTCGGGCTGGCGATTTGCAAGGAGATAGTGGAACAACACGGTGGAAGGATATGGGCCGAATCCGAGCATGGGGCGGGGAGCCGATTTTATTTTACCATTCCGATTATAAAATAACTCGGTGGGTGGTTACCCCTTGCAGTTTTTGCCAGCAGTGATAGTTGTAGCCGGTGAAGTTTATAACCATGGAGGTCGATATGAAGATCGTAAAGGTTTGAACCGCGCCCTTATAGTTGGACAGTTTGGGGCTGATTATTAGAAGAGCCTGACTGACCGTTGTTTCGGTTGATTGCATTTTCTCTATTCTTAATCAAGTCCTCAAATTCCGCAGGCGGCAAGTAACCAATGCCGGAGTGCACGCGTTTCTTGTTGTAAACCTCATCTATGAAGTACGATATCCGCTCTATCACGTCGTTGAAGGTCTCGTATTCCCACAGACGAACTTCTTCGTGTTTCAGCGTTTTCATAAAGCTCTCGGCAAACGCGTTGTCGTAAGGATTCCCGCTGCGCGACATGCTGATCTGGAACTTGTGTTGCTTCAGTATGTTCACATAGTCATGGCTTGCGTATTGAACGCCTCTGTCCGAATGATGAATGCAGCCCTCGGGCGGGTTTCGCTGTTCGATCGCGGAATTTAAGGCCGCTATCGTGAGTTCGTTATTGATGCGCTTTGACAATGCCCAACCGACCACCTTGCGCGAATATAGGTCGATCACAACCGCCAGAAAAACAAATCCCGTCTGTATTCTGATATACGTGATGTCTGATACCCAGACTTGGTTTATGCCCGTAACCAACTTTCCCTTCAGGAGATTGGGATATATCGCAAAGCCGTGTTCCGAATCGGTCGTCCTTACGAATGCCCGCTTGATCTCCGCCATAAGCCCATATTTGCGCATGATGCGCCTTATCTTCTTGTGATTGACCGTGATCTCATAGTCCCTTGCCAAATACTCTTTCATCGTTCTGTAACCGGACTTGGGAAAAGTGCTCTGGACATTCTCCATCTTGCCGCGCAAGTCTGCATCGGCTTTATCCCGCTCAGCTCGACTTTTCTTGGGCTTGTAATAATAAGTTGATGTTGAGGTCTCAATCATTTCGCAGGCTCCTTTGACCGAGCCAACGGCTTTGGCGTGACGACGCACGAATTCAACTTTTTCATGCGTAGTGAGCGTTCCTCTATTTTTTTTAGATAATCGACCAGCAAGGTGAGCTCGCCTATCTTCTTCTTGCTCTGCTCCAGCTCGCGCTCCAGCTTCTTCTCTCGGGCCGTTGGCTTGTCGATCAGGCTGCCTTCGTGAACCTGGTTCATCCACCTTGAGATAAGTGACGGCGAGATGTCATTCTCTCTAGCGGCTTGTCCCTGACTGATCATGCCCGCGTCTATCTGTGCTACAAGTTCTCTCTTAAACTGCTGACTAAACGACCGATACTTCTTTCCCATAACTGGCTCCTTTTCCGTGGCTATAGTCCCTATACCACGTTCTTTGGGCCAGTCAGCTATGTTCTAATTTTTACCCCTTATGTGTCCAATCTACGGGGCGCAGTCCAGTTTCTACTGTACTGGCCGCTGTTTTGTTACTTGCTTCCTGTGGGGGTGGAGGCAGCAGTGCCGAGCCAACCTCAATGGAGACAAAAATCGCATCGGGCGCTGCCATTGATAAGTCCGTTTCGGCATGTGGGGATGCTTTAATAGGCGCCCTAAGGCCTGATGGCTCAGCCATGGTAGTTGGTTTACCTAAGTCGCAGATAGATGTGAATGTAGATGAAACTTATGGTTGTAGGACATCCGGTGACATGCGCGTCACTGGAAACCTAAAGGCTAACTGTGAAACGGCAGGTGGCGCAATAATATGCACAGATTTGGATGTCGATTTCGATGTCGATTTCAACGATTGCGTTACGACTACAAGCCCCGAGGAAGACCAGCCCAGCTATGAAGTGACCATAAACGAAGTAGCTAACGTGACATTCGAAGGCGAGATATCCGGTAATGAAGAGGACGGGATAACCTCATCGAGTTTCTCCGGTAACGTGAATGGCACCGTCCAGGTGGCCGGTTCCGATTTCAACTCTGAAGTCGAGCTGAACAACGTCTATTTTTCAGGAAGCGGGGCTGATCCTCAGACTCAGTGCAGCGGAACGACCGATGTGACGATAGATGAAGAGACCGAGGAGTGCACCGTTTCCTCGAATTGTCGGAGCTGCCAGCAGTAGTCCTTTTCTAGAATGTTCAAAAGGGGCGTGGATTTTTTCCGCGCCCCTTTTATTTTGCGCTATGTAAATCGTTCATTCGATACGTGGAGAGATCTTATCTGTAGAAATCAAGATCCGATCAAACATATCTGAAAACCAATTATAAGAGGTTCTGCATTTACTTCTATGTCGACGGGGTTCCCCCGGAGAAGACGTTGGCGCGTCTACGAGACCGACCGTATCCGGAAGTCAAAAATCAGATCGCTTTCCTGATTTGGAGGCCGACAGCGGAGGACATCCAAATCAGCTGAAAGCGACTGATTTATGACGACGGATAGGGAGGCGAAGTGCGCCTTGTCGACGAAGGGGGAAGCCCGTCAAAAGAGAAGTGAATGTTAGGCGGTATTGTAACTCATCTTCAGATCTGTTTGATCGGATTTTTATTTGTACATCTTAGGCTGGGTGGGGAAGGGCATGGCGAGCAGGCTCTCCGAATAAATTTCTATTTCAGCCGCCAGCTTTTTTTGCATTCCAGATTTTTTTAGAATTGTTGTTGCCTTGGTATGCAGTTTTTCAATGTCCTTACCGGCTTTTTCAACGGCTCCAGAAGATATTATCACGGAGCGGATCTTTTCTATTTCGCTTTTGCCTCTCTTTTTTACTGATAGGAACTTTTCTATAGCAGCGCGCGATAAGTGTGGTGAATTTTTGTGAGCGTACCAAAGAAGTAGCGTCTTTTTCGCTTCTTGCAGGTCGCTGGGGTCGTAGTCGTCGGCGCCCTTATCCCCTGGAAGAATCTCCAGGATATCGTCCTTGATCTGAAAAGCCGTACCGAGCAGCAGTCCCGCGTCGAAAAGCTTCTTTACGTCGCTTTCACTTGCGCCGGCGAGCCTTGCCCCCGCGGCCATCGGGAAGGCGAATGTGTACCTTGCGGTCTTGTAGGAGTAGATCCGAAGGATCTTTTCTCTGCTTATCTTTGCAATAGGGGTCCCCTGAACGAGAATCTCTGATATCTGTCCGCATCCGGTATCGCAGGCCGATGCCGCTAGATCCCTCAGCACCATCTCTTTGCTATTCCACTTTTCATCTATTGCGAGCAGGGCCTCCACCCCCATCGAGTAGAGCATGTCTCCGATGACTATCGCCAAATCCTCTCCGGCGATGCTTTTATTTCCCCTCGATTTTAGATGCAGGTTTAGCGCTGCATGCATCGAAGGATTTCCTCTTCTGCTTTCGGAATGGTCGATGATGTCGTCATGAATCAGCGCAAAGTTGTGAAACAGCTCCAGCGACGCGGCGCTTTTGTAAAGTCCGCCTGCTTTATTCTTTGCGAATCCGAGATAGGAGAGAACGAACAGCGTCGGCCTGATTCGCTTGCCGTCGCGAAGAAGGAATTTGGCGATTTCGCGCCTTATGAAGGGAGATATATTTTTCAAAGCGCCGTTTTTAGAAGCACGGCGCAGGCAGGAGGCGAGTTCCCTCTCGACCCGTTTTTTTATTTTAAAAATCATTGGGTTATGTTAGCCTGCGCGGCGTCTCTTATGCAAATGAAAAACTTGTCTCATATCGTTCGGGCTCTGCGTCTCCCCTTTATAACGGCGAGCATACTTCCCTTCACATTTGGTTCTTTGATAGTCGGTAGGGTATTTTATTCGAGACGATTTCTCACCGGCCTCATAGCTGTTATCGCGACGCATCTTGCCGCCAATCTCATGAATGACTATGCCGATTCAAAAAGCGGCGTCGATTCCATAGACCCGGAATTCTACGGCCTCTTCGGAGGTTCAAAGCTCATACAAAGGGGCGTTTTCAGCGAGCGTTTCTATCTCATGCTTTCACTTTTCTTCGCTTCTGTAGCGGTAGCGGCGGTTGTGTTTCTTTCAATCACGATGGGAAGGATAGACCCTGTCATATACTATTCGATTATAATTGCGATGAGCTACGCCTATTCCATAGGGCCGCTGAGCTTCTCATACAGGATGGCCGGAGAAATCGCGATCTTCATCCTCTTCGGGCCCGTGCTGGTCATGGGCGGTTATTTCATACAAAGCGGGATATTTCCCGACCTGCGGGCGTTTGCCTTGTCGCTGCCCTTCGGCTTCATGATAGCGGCCCTTCTTTTCGCCAATGAGGTCCCGGATTTCAGCGATGACTTAAGCGTCGGCAAGCACAACCTGGTAAAATTGGTTTCTCCGGAGAGGGCCTATCTTCTCTATATTGCCATAGTCGCGGCAGGGTATATATCCATACTTTTTTGCGTGAACGCAGGATATATGCCGGTCTTCGCCCTGGCCACATTTCTTTTTATTCCCCTTCCCATGGCTGCGGCTTCGATAATCAAGCGTCATTTTCGCAACAAGAAGATGCTCCTCAACTCATCCAGGCTTACGATAGCCATGAATATTTTTCTAAACTTAACTTTGATAGGATCCGCTTTTATATGAAAAAGATATGCGTGATAGGTGCCGGGTTTGCGGGGCTTGCGGCTGCGAAAAAGTTTTCCGGATCGGGAAATGAAATCTTTCTTTTCGACAAAAAGTCGTCGTCGGACTTTTTGCCGATGCTGCCCGATGTAATCGGCAGGGGGATCGATCCAAAACTTCTCACCGCTAATATATCGGAGCTCTCTCGAAAGCTGAAATGTCATTTCATCAATGCCGAAGTGAACTCTGTAGATATCCCTGCACGCAGGATCGAGGCGGGAGGCAGGCATTTCGATTACGACTATCTGCTTATCTGCGCCGGTAGCGAAAGCGCTTACTATGGCAGACAGGATCTGATGGCAGCCTCCAGGAAGTTAGACAGTGCCGCTGATGCGGATGTCATACGCAAAGCTCTCGATGAAAAGCGCTTTGCAAATTACGTCGTATGCGGAGGAGGTTACACCGGAATCGAAGTGGCTACAAACCTCAGGCGTCTGCTGGATTTAAGAAAAGAGAAGGGGGACGTCACTATAGTCGAGCGCGCCCCGTCCATACTCGGCCCTCTGCCGGCCTGGATGAAGGAGTATGCCGCCAAAAATCTGCGCGATATGCGCATAGAGGTCGCAACCGAAACCTTCATCGATGCCGTCGATGGCGAATCGTTGAAGCTAAGTTCAGGGAAAGTTCTTGAAAATTCGCTTTTCATCTGGACCGCCGGAGTCAAAACCCCCTCCTTTGTGGATTTGCTTTCGGTTGAAAAAAGTCCTCAGGGGAGGCTGAAGGTCGATGAATTTCTTAGGCTTTTTGAAAATGTCTTCGTTGCGGGGGATTGCGCCTGTTTTTCCGCAGGGGGCTTATGCTTGCGCATGGGGATTCAGTTTTCGATATCGCAGGGAAGCTTGGCTGCAGCCAATATTCTGAGGGCGATCTGCGGGCGCAGGCTCAGGGCGTGGAAACCGTATGATCCCGGGTACGTGATACCTATGGCCAACAACATCTCATGCGGCAATGTCATGGGCGTGAATATGAGGGGCGTAGCCCCTACGTTCTTGCACTATTTTATGTGTTTGTATAGAACGGCCGGGTTTAGGAACAGGGCGGCGATAGCCATGAAACTTTTAAAAGGGGGAAGGCCATGATGGATATTTCTCTGCTGGTGCTTCGATTGGGGATAGGGATCATGTTCGCCGCTCACGGTTTGCAGAAGGCCTTCGGGATGTTCGGCGGCAGCGGGGTGCAGGAGTTTTCTAAAATGCTCGGCGGAATGGGATTTCCGGCGCCGATCATGTGGGCGTATCTTGCGGCGTACGTGGAGCTGCTGGGCGGAATCGCTCTGGTGTTTGGTATTTTTCCGCGGCTGTCCTCTGGTCTTCTTTTGATTCTCATCGTTGTTGCGGCGGTGAAGGTCCATATGAAGAACGGGTTTTTTATGATGTCGGGCGGGTTCGAGTACAATTTTGTCATAGCGTCGGTCTGCATCGCACTTCTCGTTGCCGGCGCCGGCAAGTTCAGCATCTACAATAAATATTGAGTCCATTTTGGAATATGGGTCCGATTCGGGGCTATATTTCGCTGAAAGGAATGTTGGAATGATAGCCTTCGACCTGCACATCCATACGAATTTTTCCCCATGCAGCAATATGTCGCCGATGGTCGTTTTACAGACCGCCCATGCAGCCGGCCTAAATGCGATAGCGATAACCGATCACAATACGACCGCAGGAGCGATCGCGGCGCACGGGTTTCTCAATTCCAACCGCAATATGTTCGGAAACTTCCAGCTTTTTACGGGGATAGAGTTCAAGACGAAATACGGGGAGTTCAACGCGGTTTTTCTGAATCCCTACGAGTGCGCAACATTTGAATCCATGCCGCGGGATGAAAGAGGGCGTTTTTATTTGCCGGAACTTATCTCCGTCATTTCCGCGATGAAGGCGTCGGGCAGCGAAATTATGACCGGCCTAAATCATCCGATATCTCTCTCTTCATTCAACAAAAGAGGTGGCTTCGATTTCGACGGCGTCTTTCGCGATGGCGTTTTTCCCGGGATGCGGTCGCTGATGGTCTTTTTCGACTGGGTTGAGATCAACGGAATGAATATGAAAAAAGCCGAGAGCGACAAAGCCCTGGAGATGGCGAGAAGCTGGGAGAGGCCTGCGGTCTTCGGTTCCGACTCGCACTGGAAAAGAAACTTAGGCCGCTACGGCAGTATAGGATCGTATTCGACTCCGCGCGAATCGGTTCTCGCGGCCCAGGCAGGCGATCCCAATGCGATCACGCTTCCGAGCGATGTGGTCTACTGGAAGAACGGCTACTATCGGGCGAAGAGCGCGATCCTGCGCGACCTGAAAAATGCAGTCCGCAGGAAATAGGCGGGTGCGATCATGAAACAATGGTACGAATCCCTCTTTGAAAATTATGCGGTCAAGCTGACTGCTGAAGATTTCGAAATGTTGGTGGTGGCGGAAAAATAGCGTCGGCATTTTTCAATGGAGACCCAAACGTGTCTACCGAACACATACTACTTATTGCGGCAGCGATAATCGTCCTCAGCGTTTTCGCAAGCAAGGCGGTGAGCAGGTTGGCCCTCCCGGCGCTGGCGGTATTTCTGGCGATAGGTATGCTCGCCGGGTCTGAAGGGTTAGGCGGAATAGCTTTTGACGATGCAATGGTCGCGCAGTTCATAGGAGTCGTGGCTCTCGTCTTTATAATCTTTGCGGGCGGGCTTCATTCGGACGTTTCATCTATAAGGCCGGTGCTTCGCGCTGGCGCGGTCCTTTCCACCGCGGGCGTTTTGATCACAGCCGCGATGGTCGCATTTCTGACTTACTGTTTTCTCGGTATTCCGCTGAAGTTCTCTTTTTTGATCGGCGCCATAGTATCCTCCACCGATGCCGCGGCGGTATTTTCCGTCCTCGGCTCAAGGAACATCAAGCTCAAGGGAAACCTCGGGCCCTTGCTGGAATTCGAATCGGCTAGCAACGATCCGATCGCGGTGCTGCTCACGATAGGCGTGATACACGTCATCATGGGCGCGGAGGTCTCCAGCGCGAAATTCATACTTTATTTTTTGGAACAGATAGGCATTGGAGTCGCATCCGGATATTTTCTGGGGAAGCTGACGCTCTTCATGCTTCGCAAATTCAAGCTCGATTATAAAGGGCTCTACGCTCCGCTTCTGGCCTCGGTGGTACTGCTAATATACGCTGCGACCGCCCTTGTCGGAGGAAGCGGATTTCTTGCGATCTACATCGTGGGGTTGATCCTCGCGCACAACGATTTCCCGCGGAAAGAGGGGCTCAAGGAGTTTCACGACGGCCTCGGATGGCTGATGCAGATAATCATGTTTGTCCTGCTGGGTTTGCTCGTTTTCCCGTCTCGACTGCTCGTCATCGCCTATCCAGCCATGGTTATTTCGGCTGTTTTGATCTTCATTGCGCGGCCGGTTGGCGTCTTTCTCCCCATGGCGTTCATCAAAGGTTTTAACACACGGGAAAAGATTTTCATCTCATGGGTCGGATTGAGGGGTTCGGTCCCCATCGTCCTTGCGACCTTTCCGATGCTGGCGGGAGTTCCGTATTCGAAGCTGGTTTTCAACGTCATATTCTTCATAGTTCTTACCTCCGTGCTCCTTCAGGCGACCTCGATAGGCCTCGTGGCCAGGCTGCTGAAGCTTCAGCAGCGCAGCCCCGATTAAATCCGACAGGCGCATTTCTTGCTTCTGGTTTTGCAAATGGTCGATTTGGCAAATTTCGCCAGAACATCCCTTTTTTAGCAACTTAATCGACGATTTAGCCGATGCTCAGGTCAAATGGGCCGATTTTTGATCAATGGGAACCTCGCGACCGAAGGGGATTTCAGAAGGCTGAGCTCCGCCTTCGAAGAGTTGTCCGGAGGCTCTTTCGAATTTCATGTCAGCTCGCATGACGACGAGCTGGCGTACGAAGAGATCGTCAGGCTGATCGACAGCGATGATGATGGCAAAGGCACCTATGCCGATCTTAGAAATATAAGCGCAGCCGGTTTTGGCGATTTGAATTCCATCCTGAAAAAGTATGGCCTCGATCCTTCCTTTGAAATAGCCCCCGCTTACGGCAAGGCAATATATGATGTCCCATGGGGCCTGTGGTCTTCGAAAGAATTCGCGTTGATGGTAGTCGAACGAGTTCCTGGCTATTTACAGTTTGTCGATCCGGTTCTTCAGGACGATCCCGATGTGGTTTTGGCCGCGGTCCGAAATTCTGGCACGGCCCTGAAATACGCCTCACTGAGGCTTAGAGACGATCCCTGCATTGTGAGAGCCGCGGTCGAGCAGGACGGCATGGCGCTTCAGTACGCCGGCCCAAAGTCTCGCGCGGACAGAGATATCGTTCTTATAGCGGTCAAAGAAGATTACGGGGCCTTCAAATACGCGGATCCTCTTCTCCAGAAGGACAGAGACTTCATGATCATGGGTGTGAAAAACGGGGTCTACCTCCCTGTCTTCGATGGCGCCCTTTTCGACAGGGAGATACTGGCTGAGTCGGCAGAAATCTGTATCGGGATACTTCTTCAGTCCCGCCTGGATGTTAAGGACGTCGCATATGCATGGGGCAAGATTAGAAACAAATATTCCAAAAGGCTCAGAAGGGTATTCAAGGGGAGGGTGCCTAAAAACTTCTCCGATTTTAACAAGGCGCTGAAGAGGATCTACGATATAGAATTCCTCGAAAGGTTCAGATCGATCGACACGCTGCTCGGTGTGCTCGAGCTGAGGCTGAATCCGGGCAGGGCCGTTGGCAAGACCGCGGTGGTCATCTCTCCAAAGGTCGACGGAAACGGGGCGTTCGATTCCTATCCGGTCGTTGATCGCCTCAGGGAGCTTGGCTTTACCGTTCTTTATTACGAGGTCGGAGATGAAGGGGCCGCAATCAGGGCGCTGAAACACGCTACCATGAAAGGAAAGAGGAAAGCCGATGTAGTCGTCATCGAGGGGCATGGTTCGGCTTCGACGCTTTCGCTAGGTGGAGAGGACCTTGGCGCCGGCGGAAAGATGAGCGACGAGTTCAAATACATCGACAGCTCCGATGTGGAAAACGGACGGGACGAGCTTCGCCTGAAAAGGTTCATAAAGCAGGGAGGGGATCTGGTGCTAAACAGCTGTTCCAACGGCGAAGGGTTTGACAGGAATAGAGGGAATCTCGCCAACAGGCTTGCCGAGGTTCTGCCCGGCATAAGGATCCAGTCTGCGACCGAGCCTATGAACGTAAAAGAAATATATATCGATCTGTACGGCAGGCCGATCTTTCAATGGACGGCCGGCACTCTCTATGTGAGAGGATAAATTCCGGAATTCCGGGGACGCGAGACTTAATTACTGCCCTTAGGCCCCCGGTCGTTATGACCATTCCCAAAAAACTCGGCCAAAACGAACCTTGCTAGTTATACGTTGACCCGTACATATATCCCATGGTAACGTATAACCATGGAAATCGATCTCGCGTCAAAAACGCTCTTCGCCGAATTCTATGAGGCTGCCCGTTCACGCGCCGCTATAGATGCGCAGCTTGCCGATGCAAAGACCTATGTCAGGAAGACCGTCAAGGGAAAGGTATACTGGTATGAGCAGCGCTATGAGGGCGGTCAGGCGCGGCAGACGTATTTCGGTCCATCGAATGACAAGAATGACAAAGTGATCGAGCTGCAGCGCCAAGCGATGCGCGCCGATAAAGCGACTTTAAAAAAACTACAGGGCATAGAGGCTCGGCAGGCTGCTATGCTCCGGAAAAGCGGTTTGCCGGTACTCGATCGCCGTATGGCACTCCTACTTGGTCGTTTTTCTGAGGTTGGGTTGATTCATCGGCGTGGTGTTTTGGTGGGAACGCTTGCCTATTCTGCCTACTCAGGGATGTTGGGATATGTCTTCGAGCGTACAACATTGATGACGCAGGATATCGATATCGCCCGCGATGATCGAATTGAGATAGTGAGCGAAATCGTCGATCTTAAAACGCTCTTTGCCGAGCGCGGAATGGATTGTCGGGAGGTGCCACCGCTTTCGAAGAAATCACTCCCTTCATCGTACATTACGTCGGATGGCATTCGAATCGACTTTCTCGTTCCGCTGCGCGGGAAAAGAAGGGAAGTTGTACACATGCCGCACGTAGCCGGCGCTGGTGCCACTGCCCTCCGTTTTCTCGATTTTTTGATCGAGGATCCTGTAGATGCGGTGTTGGTGGCTCCGACGGGTGGGGTCATGGTTACGGTTCCCCGTCCGGAGCGCTTTGCAATTCATAAACTCATCGTCGCGGCGTATCGCAGTGTAACGGAAACCGGAAAGAGGGAGAAGGACCTTGACCAGGCGAGTCAGTTAATATCGATCCTTGCCGAAGAACGGGGAAGGGAATTGAAGGCCGCATTGAGAACCGCAGTGAAAGCTGGGAGAAAATGGGAAAGGGCGGTACGTGCTTCTTTGGATCTTCTGCCTGAAGCTGTGCGGGGTTTTATGAAATAGGTTCATTTTAATTCCTGGGACGCGAGACTTAATTATTTTGGTGGTGCGCTCGAAAATGGCACTCGAAAGTTTTTGATAGAGTCGATGCCTTGAATAAAATCGATTATTTATGAATGATAACAATAACATGAGTCACTTTTCGGTGTTGGAGGAGAGACGAGTATTTTGGAGTATTTTGGAGTCGAGGGGGACAAAAAGGGGACTTTTTTTGTCACCGATTGATAGCTTGATAGTTTGTCAAAAATTTTGGAGCATTGATATTCATGAGGATGACCTTGGGTGACGCAAACCTTTGGTATGACGTGCCAATAACTATTTGGAGGTTCGTGTGGCGATTCATATTCAGTTCTATGGCGTAATTGTCCCTATAGATACGATAAATCGATGCAGCGCTATTGGTGGATTTGCCGGATATCTTGAAACGCAAAAGCTGTCTTTGGGCAAGAGCGTTTTGTATGACGAATATCTCTGCAGCATTGGCACAATGGGGCCTCTAGATAATGAGAAGCTCTTTGATTTCTGGATTGCACAAGGTCTTGAACCTTTCAAATCCGTTGATGGACAAGAATCTTGGAATGACTTTTGTATCGTAGATGTTTTTTCTGGCCCGACTCTGCCTTGTGATTGGATTGAATTTGAACAAAGAACCGATGAAGACGGCAAAGGTCTGCTGAGCCTGGTCAGAATGAAAGGAAAGCCGAAAGGAAAAATAGTCAGTTGCTTTGATCACCTTAATAAAACTGATTCATAGCTCTGATGCGAAGTTCCCTAAGAACAAGAAGTCTCAAAAAGTTGGGATCTCTTGAAGTCGGAGGGGATAAAAAGAGAGCAGATATTGTTCAATATAGAGGCAGTCAATAAAAGGAGGCGTCAGTGGCGCGTGGAGGTTACAGGAAAGGGGCTGGCCGTAAGAAGGGGGTTTCTAACCTTCTGACGTCGGAGCTTCGTAAGAAGATAAAGGCAAAGGAGATCATCGCGTTTCTTCAGGACCTGGCGCTTGGCAAGATAGAAGGGGCTTCCTTATCGGAACGCAAGGAGGCCGCGGTTGCCCTGCTCAAGAAGGTCATGCCGGATATGGGACATGTGAAAACAGAGATCGATACGACAGAATTTAAGCCGCTAAATATATCCGGCAAGTGGGATTGAAAATGATTTCAGAGCTATCAATGCCCCTAGTTTCCCGAGGGGATGAGGTCGGCTTGGGGAAATAAAGCTCTAATTGTCGTCGGGTGGATGTATAATTTTTAACTTCGCGACCCTTCCTGACACTACTCCATGATAAAGCCCAGCGCATGGAGGTGGACTATGGGTTCTAATAACAATGTTATTCAGTTTGAAAATTATTTTAGGCCTTCGGCCGCATATCGCAGGGTTCTGCTGGAATTTATGGATAAGGTGGCTGAATCAAGCGAAGATTTTTTCCAGATATCCCTGAATCTCGCTATAAATGGCAAATGGAGAGAGTGGAATGAATCCATGCCGATTGGATCCACTTTGAACTTTTCTGAAGATATGCTTTTAGATACCGGAGACGAATTTGTAACACATGCAATGGTTCTCAGCATTGAGCTTGGAGATCTGGCTGAAAAAATACGCTCTGGTTTGGCTTCTGGGGAAAGGTTTTTTCGACGTGATTAAATTTTTATACTTTAAGTACAGGCTGGTAAGGTTTGTTTGAGGTAGCGAATTGACAGTGGATTGGTATTGTGAAACTTTATCGGAAACTGTCATCTTTGGCGGTTGTGCGGGAGATTTATGTCAGAATCAAAAAGAGCGGGACTGGCGCTGTCAAAATCACGTTATCTTTGTGGGCTTCAATGTCCAAAGCTTCTTTGGTTGAGGTATAATGCCCCGGAAGAAGTACCGCCTCCCGACAAGTCCAGCCTCGACATTTTTGAACAGGGACATCTTGTTGGTGATTTTGCGAAAAAGATTTTTCCAGATGGAGTCGAAGTTGATCATAGCCGATCATTTGAATATGGATTAACTCAAACGGAAGATCTTCTAAAAAAGAGAGTTCCTATTTTTGAGGCCGCATTTAAGGCCGAGAATTGTTATTTCAGGGCCGATATTCTCGTTCCCTCCGATCAAAACCGATGGGACATTATCGAGGTCAAAAGTTCAGGAGATTTAAAGGATGTAAATAATTTAGACGTAGGTTTTCAGCTCCATGCCGCTAAAAAAGCTGGGCTCGATGTTCGCAGGTGTTATCTGGCATTAATAAATAAAAACTATGTTAGAAATGGCGATATAGAGCCGAGCAAATTGTTCAATATGATTGACCTTACCTCAAGCATAGAAGAGTTTGCCAAGGTAGCCGAAGAACAAATCCCCAAGATGCTTGAAACTATCGCCTCGAATTGCTGCCCGGATCCGGGAATTGGAAACCACTGTAAAAAACCGTTTCGCTGCCCCATGTTTGATAAGTGCAGGTCATTTCTTCCGGAGAGAAACGTATTTTTTCTTTATCGAGGCAAAGAGCTCCCTTTTCAGCTTGTAAATGCCGGGATTTATGAGCTGGCCAAAGTAGATGTGAGCGGCCTCACAAAACACCAAAGCATTCAAGTCGAATGCGAAAAAACAGGGCAGCCTCATATAGATGAGGGCGAAATTTATTCTTTTTTGAAAAATATTGAATATCCTGCTTTCTACATGGACTTTGAAACATGGATGTCGGCTATACCTATGTTTGATGGAGGCAGTCCCTATGAGATAATACCGTTCCAGTTTTCCGTGCACGAGATCGCGAAAGAAGGCTCTGAGCCTAAGCATACTTCCTTTTTGTATGACGGCGTCGATGACCCAAGGCCAGCTTTTATGAGAGCTCTTATGAAATGCATAGGTCCGAAGGGGTCAATAGTGTCGTACAATGCATCTTTTGAAAGAAATATATTGCAGAAATCTTCTGAGATATATCCGGAATTCGCCGAATGGTTTAAGTCGCTTAAAAATCGTTTTGTTGATCCGTTGCTTATGTTCAGGTCCTTTGCATATTATCATCCGCAGCAGAACGGGAGCTGCTCTATTAAAAAGGTTTTGCCAGTTATTACCGGGCAATCCTACGACAGTATGAGCATCGGTCAAGGCATGGATGCAAGTCGGGAATATTTTCGCGTTACATTCACAGAGGATAATTCAGATAAGGAAAAAATTCGTAAAGCTCTGGAGGAATATTGCTGCCTCGACACAATGGCCATGGTGGATATTGTGGGAAAATTGAGGGAGATGTGTATCGAATAGGTTTTCCAACCACGAAAGGTAAAAGCCATGAAGGTTATGCAGAGAAGTTTTTGGAATGGGAAACTCGACTGTGAAAAGCTGGGTGGGTTTGTCTATGCTTTAATTGATCCTCGCACTAATAATGTATTTTATGTTGGGCTTGGAGGAGGGATAGAAGCGCAGGGAAATCAGCGCCCAGAAAATCATTTGGTAGCAACCCTCACTAAAATAAGTACCAATGAGCTTTTGTCAGATAAAGAAAAAATTATAAGAGATATTTGGAATGATGGTCTTGAAGTTAAACTTGCGGTAGTTAGAAGGAATTTAACGCGCAAAGAAGCAATTCATGTCGAAGCCGCATTGATCGATATATTTCAAAAAGTTCAAGAGGGACCCATTCTGACAAATATGCAAAGTGGTCATGGCAAAAAAGAACATTCCATAATAACAGAAGATAACTTAGTCGAACTTGTCGCTGAGCCCGTCAATCCATCTGTTAGTATTGAAAATGTTTGGCTTTTTAATATACGAAGCGAGATGGATAAGGGGCGTACCGCATATGAATCTACGCTTGGTAATTGGGTAATCGCTGACAGGGAATGCGGAGTCGGATATGCTGTTGGTCTAAAAAACGGAATTTCAAGGACTGTAATTAAAATTGAAAGTTGGCAAACAATGTTTGAGAATAAGAATGGCAAAAAAATCCTCAAGAAAAAAATAACCGGCATTGAGATAAATAAAAATGAAATAGGTCTAGAATTGCTTGAAAAAGATTACTCTGCAATCATCAATGGAAATGGTTTTTGGTTAAGGGGTAGGCCTTTGAGGGTAAACTTTTATGAGCGCAAAGCGCTTGTTACATACGGCCAAAAAAATGGTAAACCAGTAAATCTGTGTTAAAAAAACGCCGGGTTTGTAATCCAAACCCGGCGTTTTTATTTCGATTAATTTTAGTAATTTGTACAAATCAAGATCTGATAAAACAGGTCTGAAAATTAGTTGCAATAACGCCTTATATTCACTTCTCATTTAATGGGTTTCCCCCGGAGGAGACGTTTGCGCGTCTACGAGACCGACCGTATTCGGAAGTCAAAAATCAGATCGCTTTCCTGATTTGGAGGCCGACAGCGGAGGACATCCAAATCAGATGAAAGGGACTGATTTTTGACGACGGATAGGGAGGCGAAGTGCGCCTGGTCGACGAAGGGGGAACCCCATTAAAACAGAAGCCAACTCAAAGTCTTATTGTAACTCGTTTTTAGAATTGTTTGATCGAATGTTTATTTATAAAAAATCTTCAATCCCACAGATATAACAGCTCGCCTCGCTTCATCATTCCGCCGCAGCGGGGGCATATGCGCGTTTTATGCTCCCACTTTTCGAGGGCATCGCTTCCACACCTAGGACATGGATCCGGGTGTTCGACCGGCTTGTACCCTTTGCCGTCATTTGTTGCAATAAGCTGATCGAAGAGGTTGCCGCAGGAGGTGCACCTCATCGGCTTTGTTGCATATTCAAATCCGCTATCCGAGCCGCTCGGTGCCTCGATCTCACACTTGCATTTAGTACATATGAATCTGTAGCACTGTCCCATAAGCTTTCCTTTATTCTGATCAGTCATACCGAGATGTGCAACTAAGTCCATCTCTGGTGCATTCCAGATCGAGGTCATGTGAGCCGTAATTACTTTCCAGTGCGCCCGTGCAAACCATCCCGTCATCCATAACGAAGTGTATGGGCGTTTTATAATTGATAAAATTTCGGTATGGCGCCCTGACTATCTCTTCGCCACTTGCATCTACGAAGAGCCACTCCGACTCTTCTGTTGTGAAGATGTCATTTCCCGTCTTATAGGCTTCGGTTATATACAGAGTGACTATGCTCGTCCTAAGTGGATTTGGGAGACCATTGTGGATATTGCCGCAATACTCATCATGGTACTCTGAGTTCATGTATGACTGACCATAGTAGTTTTCCAGGTTTGCAAATGCCGTATCCTGATAGCTAACAGCTGTGAATGGATCGGAGCCTACTAGCAGCTCATCGAGATTTGATATCCCGTCTCCATCATCGTCAGGATAGAAGATGTCTTCTTCGTTGAAGGTGGCATCTATGTAGCATCCGCTGCAGACATCCACAGAAACTGACGCGCTAAGAACTTTCACCCAGCTGTCGTAGTCGTATGTCTTTCCCTCCAGATAGACGCCGATAGTGTGCATGCCAACGGGAACTCCGTAAATCTCTCCGTAGATTTCTCCAGAATAGAAATCCTGTGAGAGGTCATGCCTGTATGGATCTCCGTCGATGGTGGCATAGGCCTGGGAATAGCTAAGCCCCAGCGCCTTGTCTGGAAGCTTTAAGGCAAAGGGGCGCCTCGGGGCGGATATATCATCTCCGTATTGTCCGCCGCAGCTTGCGAGAAGCATAAGTATGATAAGTATGTTTTTTTTCATAAAAAACTCCCGCTCACGGCATGGGGCCCGATATGTAGATGTCCCCGGTATTTCCGCCTCCTCCGCCTGGTGCGCTGTTCTTCTTGTTGCTGTAGTGGTCGTATATATAATATGTCCCAACGCTCAATCCGGCGAGAATGGCGATCGTTACTAGCGCCTTTATGAGTACGCTCTTGGAGTGTGCGCTCATTCCTCCCGCTCTCGGATGATATTGAGGCTCTTGCATATCATACGAACTGTGAGAACTGACTGAAGGGGGGCGCTCCATCGCCTTTGCGTACTTGTTGCCGCGTGAAGGAAACTCGACCTTAGGTATAAGAGGGGACTGGCTTCTTGCCGATTCCGTTTTCTGAATTCCCTTGAGGTATTCCAGTGCTTTCTGTTTTTCTATCGTCACCGCTTCCTTTGGCATCTTTATCAGCGCATAGACATCGTAATGATATTTCGGTCGGCAGTTTTTGTAGGCGGCTACCTTTTCAAAATACCATTCCTCCAGCTGCATTTCGCTGATTAAGGTTGGCGCCTTAAGGCTTCCCCAGAGATTTTGCCAATCGGTCTCCGTGAGGGTCATAACGCCCTGTTCCTTCTGCTGGATCAGCTCCCCCATGTGCTGCATGAAGGAGGTTTTCGCTTCGAGGATGGCCATGTGTTTGCCATCTTCAGGGCGCCTGTTTTGCGTCGAGATACCGATGAAGTAATCGTAGCGCCCCTTTGTGAAGTGCACCTTGTTGGTCACCCAGTCCGGTTTGATCGCAGGGGTGGTTTCGATGATCACCTCCCCATCGGGGCCGCATTTATTTTTTTTGCGGCAGAGCCCTTCGCTTGAGACGAGCAATAAAAACGAAGCGCACGTCACGCAGGCAACGATCTTTTTGAAAAGCGTTCTACCTGTCGAGAGTTGTTTCATCTACGGATCCTCCGGCCTCTGCAGATGCATTCCCTGCAGGTCCATCAGGGGCGGGTGTTTCAGCCTCGGCGTTTACCCCGGTAAGGTCGTCGAAGAAGGCGCGTTGCCTGGCATCGACCTTTGCACGAAATTCCTCCGTCACGCCGGGCTTGCCGTTTTGGCCCTTGATGACTTTGTCGAGCATCGCGAGGTAGGCCGCCTGCGGCATTTCGATAAGTGTGAAACAGTCGTAGCGATATGCGATACCCGAAAGGGTCTGGACCTGCTTTTTTTCGTAATGCTGGCTGTTCTGAAAAATTCCATTTAAGACTATTTCATCTGTCGAAGAGGTGAGGATGCGTTCGAGGACGGTGTTTTCGACTTCTAGCCCCTCGCTGGCGTAGGTGAGGTCGTCGCGCAACCTCTCACGAAGGCTTTTTGCGATCTTCGCTCTGGCCAGCGCGTCTGATAGGTGCAGCCCCTTGCCTAGGTTGGGGGCGTCGGTGAACATACCGCTTACGTAGAGGACGCCGTTTTTCACGAACATCGGCTTGTCGAATGCCCAGTCGGGAATGCTGCCGCTCGTCTTGACTACCTTCTCCTTCCCCAGGTTTTTTACCGCCATGCTTCGCGAGACGCTCCCGCCGCTGCATGAAACAATGCAGAGCATCAGCGCCACAGAGGAGACCAGCAACCGCTTTCCACGCATAAAACCTCCCTTTTAGTTGGCCCTTTTCGGGCAGGGGGAATTTAGACCCGCGGTGTGTCAGGCAAGGTCGCGGGGGTATTTTTTTATTGGAGGTTTAAACTGCCGGTGGTTATGACCTTGGATGACGCTGGTATGGCGTGGAAGGGCCTCTAAAGCGAAAAGGAGGTTCGTAATGACGGTTTATCCATACAAGGCTTTCGGCTTTCGACAGAAATAGGCTTAGGGAACGGGGGCTCTTCATACAAATATATAAAAAATGATATAATATTTCTAGCAACTGTTTTTACACACCCCCGATAAACTGTACGGGTATGTGCATTTCAAAATAATTATGAATACAACTGCAAATAAATCTATTAATGCAAAAAAAGCATCAGCAGAGCATCTTTTCAACCAAGGGCTTGCTGTATTAAAATTAGGAAACCTTACCGCATCTATTAAGTTACTAACATCTGCCGTAGAACTCAGCCCTAAATATTCAAAGGCTTACTTATATCGTGGAATAGCCAAAGCTAAGATTGACTACAGTGAAGCTATTAAGGATTTTACAATAGCAATAGAGTTGTATCCGGAATATGCAATGGCATACAACTGCCGAGCAGCTGCTAGATCAAAATTAGGTGACCACAAGGGCGCTATCGAGGACGTCACAAAGGCGATAGAGCTAAAACCAAGATATGCAAGCGCTTACTATGGCTTCGGTATGATAAAGATGAAATTGAAATATTATATTGACGCAATTGAATATTTCACAAAAGCAATAGAACTAAAGCCTCGACATGCAAGCTCTTATTGCCAACGCGGATTAGCCAGAATGGGTTTAGAGAAACACCTCGATGCAATTGACGATTTCACCAAGGCACTAGACATTAATTCTGGATGCGTTGAAGCATATTACAATCGTGCAATTGCTAGAGAAAAGGCAGGTTACTTCATGGGGGCACTTGAAGACTACAAGAAAGCAAGTAAATTGAACCCTTGGAAATATGCTGATGCTTATCAAAATGCACAACGTATGTATACAAGTGATAGCTTAACCAATGAATTACTGACGGATAGCGAAAGTGTTGTAAGACCATGTCGACCTCTTGATAATAGTGACGTCGGCATTGAGCCCAGAAATACTTATCGTAATAATGACAATTTAGATGGAGGAAGGAACTGCTACGTAATTCGGGATAGCGGAAGTCAATTCGGTTCAATGCCTTCCTATGACGATTATGGAGAGGAATCCGGACCTGATGGGTCAGACTAGAACCGATTTACGCGTTGAGCTTACAAACGGATATCAGGAGTATAATCATTGTCATTGCCTACTATGCGGCGAAATTCGCACTGCTCACAATGTAAGCCTTATACTTCCCTCTAGATAAAGCTACGTTCCACCTTCGTGGGTCCAGAACCCATGACGGGTTTCTGCCTGCCGTCTCTGCGCTTTTTGCGCCCACACACAAAATGGCCACAGATGCGGTCTGCCCCTGGTTCCGTTCAACGGTGTCGACGTGCCACAGATGATGTGGAATACGAAGCTGCCTTATGGCCTGCCTGACGAGTGAGGCCTGTTTCCTGAACAGACACGAAATCATGTAGCGCGTATCGTAAGGTTTATTCTCTTCAGGCATAACATCGGGGTCCAGACCATCATATCCCTTGAACCACGCTCCATGGGTACATTCAAGATCCGAAATCAATTTTGCAACCGTTTCGGCCTCCGTGCTGGAAACGCTATTATCGGGCCTATCCCCAGATACCACTATGTGGCAAATCCCTGGCATCGGTTTCAACATTTCAGGATAATTGCCGACGGGCCAGGCAATTTCGGCCTTTTCTGGTCGGCTCTGCAGCTTTCCATCGTAATAGCGGTTACTGATATATTCACAGACATGGCGGTTAAGTCTGAACGTTTCACGGAGCATGAAATGCGCTCTTCTTTTTTCAAGATATTCAAAGGCCGAACACCTGTATTCGTCGATCTCTTTACGCCTGGCCTCATCCTGAACGATAACTGGCGGTAGCTGTTTATGGTCCCCTACGACGACTACCCTTTTTGCAAGCATTGCGACCGCGAAAAGCGATGGTATTTTCACCTGGCTCGCCTCGTCTATGACGGCCACATCAAACCGGTCTGCCGGGTTCTTCACTGCCGCTGTAGCGCACTTGAAAAGGGTGGTTCCCAGCACACCCGATGGATAAGGAATGACCTCTTTGCTCTTTCTTACCGATGATAGTTCCTCGCATATTTTATCCCTGCCAGCCCTGAAGAGTGGTGCGGGTTTTTCGGTAGCAACCTCTACGGCCTTTCGAAGCATGACATCCACTGCCCGGTTGGTGAAGGCCGTAAGAAGTACCGATTTCCCCTGATAAGACCACTCGTTCACAAACTTGCCGATGAGATGGGTTTTCCCCGTCCCTGGCGGGCCTTGTATCAATTCAAGAAGGGAATCATCGTCCCGCATGATTTTGAGTTTTTCGAAAAGTGAATCGCTATCTACCGGGATGTCGCGTTCTTCTGAACCGGCAAGCAACTGCGTCCATTCAGGAAGTGCGCCGTCGATACACTGATCCAGCACATATTCCAGCGCATCATATTCCTCCTCGAGGGGCTTCCCCGGACACAGGAGCGCATCACCGTCGTTCACACAATGGCCTCGCCTTGACAATTTAAAGACGTTATCCTCGGCAGATGCAATTATCTCGACTAGCTCCCTTCGTTCCTTGAAGGCGAGCAAGGCCTCGCCAAGCGTTCCGGCTTCACAAGGAGGGATGAGTTGAGGCCGGTCATCATCGCGAAAACGAATTGATGCATTACAATCCTTCGCGAAGAACGTATTTCCAGACACGCTGCCCGGCACGACATGTCCTTCCGCTACGAGACTGGCAATAGGGCTGCCCTTCATCTTTTCCCATTTCTTGAGTTCGGCTGCGCGTTCGCGCGCGAGATA
The DNA here is from genome assembly GCA_012513515.1 of Myxococcales bacterium. Taxonomy (NCBI): domain Bacteria; kingdom Pseudomonadati; phylum Myxococcota; class Myxococcia; order Myxococcales; species Myxococcales bacterium. Next base: position 170,906 of record JAAZCA010000019.1, read on the forward strand.
TTCCTTAATCCAGAACCAGTCCATCAATCCCCCTAAAACAAACAGGAATAATTTATACACTATCCTTGAAGGATAAATCCCAGGCAGTACGGATTCGCCTGAAGCGTTCCTTCCACGCGTCATGCCACAGCCATGAAGCCGGAAGCAGAAACGAACCATGCCTGTCGGACCCTAACACCGATGCACATCCTGAAAAGGCCAGTGCCCCGCTCAGAGCGGAGATATATGCTGCTGTGACGTCCTTGTTACTGAAAATATATTCTATTCCTAGCGCATCTGTGGGCACATGCAGCCTGATATCACTCAGGCGCTTCATTGGATTTTCAATAGTTCCCCGGAATCCTTCCGGAAGCCCCTGGAACAACCACGATGCCATCGCCCAGTCAGCGGCAAATCGCTCCGTGCCGAATCTATTGAGGTTGGAATCGATGTGAGTCGGATCGAACATGGTTGCAAGAAAAACCTTCGGAAATGCCTCTAGCACAGCCCCTTTCTTGCCGGACTCAATACTAGAAAAAGGCTGGTATGAAAATCCATGCCTCTCGCAGACACGTCGCAATCGGCTTGTTGCTTCCGTTAGGGCGTTACCGATACCACTTGAACACGCCTGCGCCCTGATCCTCGTTGGGAATACTCCCTGCAGCATAACCCGTTCCTGTGGTCGATAGAAATCGTCGCCTCCAAGCTCTCGAGGCATCATCGGGCCATCAAGCGCTATCGTGGCGAGATTTTTTGCATCCGGGTGTGAGAGTATTTCAGGCAACGTCCGTTCTTCAAATTCAACTAGTGTCTTAAGGCCTTGTCCCCTGACATTGCCAAGCTTCATAAGCGGTTGCAGCCCCTCCGGCCCCACATGAAGCAGGCAATAACCTAGCGACTCTCGCTTTCTTGCGTATCCCACGTCTACACCTAGAAATAAAGTTTCCTGCCTGGGTAACTTAACGTCGTCTTTATTCTCGGAATATTTGATCTGGCTGCCAAATTCGGACACGAGTCCTGTGACAGATTTCCTTGCCCCTTGAACAGCCGATAAATCGAGAGATGATGGATCGAACAACTGAAGTGCATTACGGCTCTTTTGCGCGAAACGTTTTCCAAGAAGCCCTGCCAGTTCTTCATTACCGCCAGTTTCGACCATAAACCCGGTGAACTTTCCGAGATGGGCGTCTGGTTGATAGTTCATACTTCTCATATACCCATCAAACGCATCAGGAAAGATGCCGGCGGCAGGGAAGTCCGCTATTCGGGATTTCCCGGGATGGAGAACCCGTAATATCTCGATTCCTACACTCTGATACAAAAGAACAATATCGTCGCCTGGCACAACATTTCTTGTATTGGCTATTGCCAGCCCGACGCTGTTATAAACAGACCTCCACAAATAGCCCGAACGCACAAGGTCCAGAGTATCTCTTTCCGATGCCCTTGCGATTGTCGCAAAGTATAACCAGGTGGACATGAGAGGGTTATCCCATTCCTAGGAGCTTTTTTAGTTCACTTGCCGAGCGGACAAGTTGGGCATGTGAAACAATGTCCCTGACCGCTTGATATTTTGGTGCGCTCCATCGCCTGGTCGTTGCGCCATCCGACATCGTCAGGTGTGCCTGCGCCGTTTCCGTGGCACCGCAGGTGCTGACCTCATCCCACTGATACTCCTTACCAACCACGGTGTTTAAAGTGTTGAGGGTACATTTGACTTTCCTTGCCTGCATTTGTTCCAGCGCATCCTTAAGTTTTTTCATAGTTCCTCCCTATTGAGACAGCATACTAACGAAATATCATTATCCCCATACCTTCCGCAATTCCTCCGTAATCCTTTCCTTCTGCTCAAGCGTCAGGCTTTCGTTGTCATCACGCACGGAGCGGAGTTCTTTAAGAAAATCGGCGTTGCGCATGGTTGCGACGCGCGATTCCTTGGCCACAAGCAGGACTTCACGGTCATCGGAAATAACGACAAGGCGGTCGCGGTTTTTTTTCGACTCCCTTTCGACGATCTTCCTGATTACATCGTCGGCCTTTTTCTGGTCGCTATAGATGACCTTGATGAATGGTACAGAACCTGCGGTGTGCGATTCGTCGGCGCTGCCGTCAAAGACGACGGTCGCCTTCTTTTTTGCGCTGAAGTAATTCGTACCGGAGAGATAATCCATGAAAGCCCTGCGCTGATCCGCGGCACCGCGTACTGCAGAAATGGCGTGGTAAACGTTGTTGCCATCAATGACGAAGAGCTTCATCCGCAGCAACTCCCTTCTTTAGGGGCCTGCAAGGCTGCCACCAGTTAATACGCCCGGGCGGCGTTTACAAGCGCAATTTGACACATTTTACAGCTGCCCCAGGCACCTACCGCTGGCCCTTTGGTGCGGCCAGCGGAGGCATCCGAAGGTTAGGAGGTGTATGGCAAAGCTCAAAAACCGTTCTTTTTGTCATCGATAAGCCATGACGGCTGTTCCGTCTCGAGCAGCCGCCTTCCCACATCGTCAAACGTTCCGTTGTCCTGGCTGAAGCCCTGCATCCTGCCGGTATTGTCGCACACGATGTCGCGGTCCGGCATGTGCTCTATGAAGCCTAAAAGCCTGCCCACCGCATCGCGCACCTGTTCCCTGCCAGTTTTGTCGCTCATGATTTGCTCCTTTTCGATTGCTGGAAGAATACTTCAGTGGTGCGTCAGGGAAGGTCATGCAACGAGGCTAATTTCGTTTTTTACTACTGAGTTCTGAATTTCACCCTTCGACAGGCTCAGGGCGAACATGCTAACGGAGAATTATACGAGTTTTTTTGCCTCAATAAGAAAGGCCTTTATCGTCTTCATGTACTGATCGTCGGAAACGCCTATGTAGTCGTGGACCGCGAGATTTCTGTCTTCGATGAAACCCAGCCACTTCTCGACATCGTCGATGATCCCCATCCTGCCCGCGGCCCTGACCGCATCTTTAGGGCTGTAAATTTCGATACCATCGTCGATTGCGCGCCTCCTGAAATATTTCCAGGCGTATTCAAGACAAACTTCGAAACTCTTTGAAATACCCGAAAAATAAAATCTCTCTTTTCCGGCCTTGTCCTCGTATTTCATCGCCTTCGCGAGATTTTCCACCGAAACTTTCAGCCTGCTGCGCTCATCCTGATTTGTCATGCGGCGACCCCTTTCTTGAACTCTATCCAGTCGGCGAGGCGTCCGGTTAGAAAAACCCAGCCCCTTGAAGCCTCGCGAAGAAACGCCGCATCTGCGCGGTCCAGATTAACCATATCGACAAAATATGGAAAGTCCTCCACGAGTTCGTCCTTTCGTATGAGTACTTTTTTATATTCATCGTGCGGCAGTCCCCCCGCGCGCAACGCACCGATATCCCAGTCCGAATATTTTGCAGCGGTGCCCTTTGCACGTGAGCCGAACAGGATAAACGTCACGTCCGGAAATTCTTCGTGCAGCCTGTCGATGATCGGCGCGATTTTTTCGATGGGGGCAGCTGCCTCGTCGGGAATGTCGATGATAAAATCCTGCGGTTTTAAGCCCAGCGCACTCATCATTTTTTCGATGCTATCGGGGAACACGCCGTTTCCGGAAAGATAATGATGGATGGTGTTGCGGTGCACCCCGATGCCTGATGCCAACTCTCCGATTGACCCGTATCCCTTTTTCTTCAGGGCCTCACGGAACCTGCATTGATCTATAATATGCATAATATTATTGTATATTAAATAACAATGTTGGTCAATACTGTAATAACGATCACGATCCCGATACCATAACATTTGTGTAATATGAAGGTTGTACCTGCATATTACATAAGGGCACCTCTAATAACTGCCTTTTTCACATCCTGTCATTCCCGAATGCTTTAGTCGGGAATCCACTCTCGATCTGTCCCTATGCGCTTTTTCGGTCTGGATCCCCGATAACACCACTCGGGGATGACAACCCGGAAATGAGGTTTAAGAGGTGCCCATAAACACGGCATTACAATGAACCTGTAATAAGAAAGGGGCTCGAGACAAAATTAGTCAGTCGCTTCACCCGTAATGCTTCATCGCCCTCGCAAACTCTTTCGCCATATCGTCACGGAATTCTTTCGGTGAAAGGACCTCAGCGTTCGCGCCGAATGATAGCACCCAGCTTTTTACCTCTGCCATTCCCTCCACGGTCATGGTGAGGACGATGGAGCCGTCGGATTCATCGGATATTGACTGCGTCGGATGCCAGATTCTTTCCTTCACGTACTGGGCGAGATTTTTTGTGAATCGGATCCTTATCTCGACCGGATCCCCATCCATCACGCGGAAGCGCCCCTTGGTGAAGGCGTCCATGCAGAAGTCGGAGGGTATTTCAAATGTGTCGGCTGTGAGCTTCGCCTTTTCGATCCGATCAAGAACGAATAGGCGGACCTCGCCGCGGTGGTGGCAGCGCGCTACTATATATATAGTCCCGCCCATGAACCAGACGTGATAGGGGTCGATCTTGCGCGATGTGACCTCTCCCTTCGAGGAGGCGTACTGTATCGCGACTGTCGTACGTTCTATCAGCGCCTTCTGTATCAGGTCCACCGTAGCGCGATGTTTATTGTAATCCTTTTTGCCTGCGAACCCGACCCTGAAACTCTTGGATAGCCCCTGCAGAAAGTTGTGGGCCTCTGGGCTTAGCATGGAGCGAACCTTGTCGAAGGCGCTTTTCATCGATTCGGAAAAAATCGTGCCGCGGAAGGCCTCTAGATGTTCGCATGCGAGAGAGAGCGCCATGATCTCGGTCATCTCCAGCGGAATCGGAATCTTCGACCGGTACCCCTCGACGAAAAACCACTTTTCCACGTTTTCTATCTTTTCGCAGTATATGGGGAAGCCCGCCATCTCGAGGGCCTCCATATCGCGATAGATCGTGCGCGGATTCGTTTCGAGCTCTGATGCCAGGTCCGGCACGGATATCCCCATCCTTTTCGCTTCCAGCATCTGCAAGATTCGCCATTGCCTTGAAACTTGGTCTCCGCGGGGCATCGGAATTCCTCCTGTGTGATTTTACCCTATATAGAAAATATGGAACTCCTGTGCAATCGGCTTTTCGCTCCTATATCATATCGTAAAAACCTTTATTGTATGCCGCCGCGACCGGAAAATTCACGTGTCTGGAGCGAGCCTTATCCGCGAAGATACGTGAATTTTCCGAGGCAGGCGGCTTCCATAGGTAGTTTTTAGTGGTGCTAATCGTTAGTTTTTCAGAGTTTCCTTAAGTCTATGTTTCCAGTTTCGAGATGCTTTTTAAAAATCCCTCCACGCCATCTTTCGGGGCGCAGCAACACAGCGATATTGAAATATTTTCCGACTGGAACTCTATATTTATTGAGAATTTTTCTCCTGAGAGCTCTTTTATTGATATGCCCATCTTTTCCAATTTGATGACGAAGCCATCTTCTGCCGCTTTCACCGGATGGGCGCCCCCCCGACCGGAGGGGAGCTTCATCTCGTCATAGAGGACTATGGCGGATTGCCCCTCTTTCGGGGCGATCCTTACAGTGGCACGAAGACCGAAACCCTCCTCATCGACCGTTGCCACCAGATCGATGAAGGAGGGGCCGGCCCTGTCTATCCAAAGTCTGGCCATGAGCTTGGGATCTATTTTAGCAGCTGGAAGGGACATCCGGGGTCTCTCGTTTAAAAAAGTTTAAAATTGCCTTTTAATGGCTGTAATTCGTGTTTGGGATGCAGTTGGCCTCTATCTGCGGATGATCCTCCGAAATTTCTGATTTATCCTTTTCCTGGCGCAATATCCCCGATCTGATCCGGTGCAGCGTATGCAGCATCTCGTAAATCTCGGTTGTGGATAGAACCCCGTGGATACGCTCATATAGGACGATGTTTTCGCCTCTCAAGATGAGCGCCGGGTGCCTCGTTTCCCGCTTGGTATCTAGGGCGTTCTTCGCGATGAGGTCGCTGATTCCGTTTTCAGAATCCAGCACCATCATCTCCATCCAGCCGAAAAGCCCGCGCTGTTCGTCGAATTCGGAAATGCACATGATGCCGCGGACCTCGGCGAGCTCGAAGTAGATGTCGATCGTATTGCCATTCGCGTCCAGGGTTATCCTGTCCACCGTAAAATCTTCGTTTAGCTCCGAGAGCTCGGTGGCGAAGGCGGCGATGCGCGGCTGCGCGGCCCCTTGCATCTCCAGGTTTATCAGTTTCATCCGCTGCCTAAATCTTTCCATTTCCATTTTCCCTCCCTTTGGTGGTTTTGGTTCGGGCGGAAGAATAGGGGGGTGTCCCGTCATCCGGGGTCACGAAAAAAAATATTTTTGTCGCGACCTGATATGACGCGCCTGCATGTTAGCCCCTGGCAAAACTTAAAGCGGGGCAATGGAGCGCCGCTAAAAAAGGAGGGGTGATGAAGAGATTTTTGGTCATGCTTATCGCGCTTGCGGCATTTGCCGCATTCGCGGGATGCGGCGGCGGGTCGGGCGATTCCAACCCGGGCGGAGGTGATGGCGCAGGGGGAGGGGATGCGGGCGGGTCTGAGAGTAATGATGTCGCTCTGTCTCAATCAGAGGCGGAGGTTACCGCTAGGAGCGTTTCGCTGATCGCCCTTTCTATCCTCCAACAGGTAGGAGAGCCCGGACCGGCAGGGATGGTTATTTCAAAGGAGACTATCCATTCGATGAAGGATGGCGGTTCGTTCAGCGCTACGGTGGAAGGGCGTGATGCAGGCTCTTGCACTGCGTATCTCGATGGCTCCTCATCTACGTCCGCAGACACGATGACCTTCGATCTTGCGGGCTCAATGGAGTGTAACAGCTTTTCCGATTCGGCTACTATAGATTACGAAAGTCAGAAAATTGGGTTGGATGGCTCTGTAAATATTTCCCTTACAGGGTCTGTCGCGCAGGATTACTCTTCGATAACGATCGAGTACGAGCTCTCATGGTCTAATCTCAATGTTGCAATAGGTGAAAATAGCTACGTTGAGACCAGCGGCAATTACAGACTTACTATCGCCGGGTCGATCGGCAGCCTTACTTTTACAGAAACCGGGACTGTAGGAAATCAGGCTATCAGTACCACTTACACTTTTGAAAGTAATCAGGCTGGAGTGCCCGAAAACTCTGAGGTTCCGGAGGAGTTGCCTTCAGGAGAGGAAGAGGATGCAATTCCGGGAAATGTGATCATAAGCTCACTTCGTTATGTAATTTTTGCGCAGGACGGTCAGTTTCTTGGATTTATAAACACGAATCGGTTCGATAGCGAGTCGGTTTGCAATGGTTTTGGCAGTTACGGCAATAAATATTCTTCAACTTCCATCTGGAATAAACTGGGGACGTACGGAGGCAGCTATAACGCGTACAGCGCTTTCAATGATCTCGGCGCTACACCTCCGATCATTCTTGAGTACGATGGCTCTAATTTAATTCCCATTTATTATCTCACCACCAATGGCATAAAGTCTCCTCGTATCAACGCTTACAATTTACTGAATTATCTGGTTTCGCAAGGGTGCAATATATCCCGTTGATATTTGGTCGACCAAGCAAACCCTTCTCCCCCTTGTCATGAGGGGGAGGGGGTGTTTGTAATGATGGCGATCATTTGACTGAAAACAGAGTTGCTTGAAACCAAATCATGTCTGGGATATGACTTTCAGGATTTTAAAGTGATCCAGGAAGAATCGAGATGGCTGATCCTGCCTTTTAACTGTGGTTCTGTAGGGAGGAATGTGTGAACGAGACGCTCAGAAAAACCATGGAGATTATTTTCTCGTCCGAACGGAGTATGCCCGCGCATTTTTCCAGCAACGGCGAAAGAACTCAGTCTTTCTGTGTCGATTTCGAGCCCCTATCTGCAGAGGATGACTACGAGATGGCATCCGATGTATGGCACGCCTACACTGAACTTCCGAGGGGTCCGGCGATGACCGATCTAGAATCGTATCTTATCTTAAGGTGCGGCGAGGATATCATGCTTGGGGCGTATGTCATAACAAAGCTGGGCGGCGAGAAGCTTATAGATGAAATGAAAGGTTACGTGATCGATGACACTATAGAGTCATTCAGCGACAAAGTTGACCGGGCGCAAGAGGTCCTGTCTACGGAGGCTGCCCGTAAATATTTCGAGTATTGTTCTAATGCTGGATTTAAACTGGCTTCCAAGTGAACAGTGCTGCAGAAATTGATCCAGTTTAACAAACAAAACGTAGTCACGGTTTTTAGGGTTTTAAGGGATGGGGAAAAAGGAGATGGTGGGTCTGATAAGTATTTATATATCTCAAATATCCTAAGTAGTTTATGTATCATTGTGACTAGTTTGGCCGAATTATTGTTATTGCAACTGTATAATCAATCTGCATATATACGCTAAGCAGTTTTACTATAAAAAACAATGGCATGACCTTAGATAGCACCCTAGATTATTGGAGTTATAGGTAATGAATGTTATATTTTTTATATTTTATTAGGATTGTTGCCTTGTGTCATTTTGATTGTTATACGGCGATGGGAAAGTGGTTTAATCAAATTATGGGTAGGATAACATATGAATGATGTCCCAGTATTTGCTAGGCATGAAACATTCCATCCTAGGTATGGTTGGTTTAAGAAATGTTATGATGCGGTGACCTGTGATGAGCATATCTTCACTCGTGAAGATGCAACTGTTGTGTTGGGCGTCGGAAAAAATATGGTGCAATCGATTAGGTATTGGGGAACGGCTTTCAAAATTCTCGAAGAATCTTCGGTGACTTCAAGGGCTCAACGTTCCACAGGTTTTGGTATTTCAGAATTTGGTAAGAATTTGCTTGGCGAGAATGGTTGGGACCCATACTTGGAGGACCCAGCTTCCTTATGGCTTTTGCATTGGTTCCTTTTGAAAGATCCTTGTAAAGCAACTGTGTGGAAATTTACATTTAATGAGTTTCATCGAGATTCATTTACCTCAGAAGACATATTTCACTCTTTACGGGAACATGTAGAGTCTAGTTATCCAAAAACAACAGTAAAGGATTCATCGTTACAGAAAGACATTAACTGTGTTCTAAGGATGTATGTTGACAGTTTCAATCATCGTCAAGTTAAGGAAGATTCAATCGACTGTCCATTTACCGACTTATCGTTAATCAAACAAGAGGGCTCTGCGAAGAGATTTTCGTTTAATTATGGCAAGAAGAACAACCTTCCAAACGATATAATTCTTGCGACGTGCCTAGATTACATTGCAAACGCAGGACATAATGCAAAGACAATATCGCTGACTAACTTGCTTCATGATCAGAATAGTCCTGGTATGTTGTTCAAGTTAACTGAATCTGTTTTGTTTGAAGCTGTTGAGAGAGGTATAGGTGATGATAAGAGAATAGTTCTCTCCGATTCGAGCGGACTTGTGCAGTTGAGTTTTAAAGAGGACCCGTCAATTTTGGCTGATAACCTTATTAGAGATCATTATCGTGACTAAACTATGAATAAATTATCTGATATAGTTAAGATCAAGAGACGTTACAGTAGATCAGTTAATCTTGAACGAGATGGGCTTATTAGTGAAAGTGTATTGGGCTATGTTCTGACCCCTAAGGCTTGTGACCTGCTTGAGAGATTTGCGACTAGCTATGTTAAGCCTAATACCAATAGAGCTTGGACTGTTACAGGTGTCTATGGTACTGGGAAGTCTGCATTTGCTCACTTTTTATCGGCGCTTTGTTCCTCAAAAAAGGAGATTATTAATAAAAATGCTCTAGCAGTGTATGCTGATGAGATAGGAAAGACCAATGAGATTTACAATATTTATCGGAATGAACTCCCGGAAAGGGGATTTCTAAAGGCAGTTGTTACTGCAAGATACGAAAGTATTGGTAATACACTGGTTCGTGCACTGTATGATTCTGTGCCAGGGTATTTTAGCAGGCGGAAGCCTAAATGTTTTTCTCAAATAAAAAAAACATATGCGCTAATTAACAAGGATGGAGATTATCGCTGTAATACCAAAGATGTGCTCAATTACATTTGTGAGATTTCAGCTGCTACTAAGGGCGGTCTGCTATTGATAATTGATGAGCTTGGGAAATGCTTAGAGTGGTCTGCTAATATGCACTCTGTTGATGATTTGTATTTGTTGCAGCAAATTGCGGAATTACCTTCAAGAGAAAAGGACCCAAAAGTGTTCCTTTTAGGGATACTACACCAGTCATTTTCTGACTATGCATATGGTTTAGCTAAAGAATTGAGAAATGAGTGGTCGAAGATACAAGGACGATTTGAGGACGTAGTATTTACAGATTCGCACGATCAACTTATTAGGGTTTTAGGAAAGGCTATAGAACAAAAACTAGGGGGAAATGGTGCGTTAGCCGTAAACAAATGGGCTAATGACTGGAAAAAGGTGTTTAAAAAGCTGCAACTTTTAGATGATATATCCGAAGATTCGATTTCAAAAATTTATCCGATACATCCATTGGCAGCATTAATATTGCCACAGCTGTGCAATAAGTATGCTCAAAATGATAGAACACTTTTCACATTTTTAGCCAGCAGAGAGCCACATTCCTTCTCCGAATTTTTGAATAGCTATGACTTTAATTTAAAGGCCCCTGCTACACTAAAACTATTCAATCTTTATGACTATTTTGTTGAAGTTGCGGCGAGTAGTATAGCAGTAAGACCCGAGTTCCAACGTTGGAGCGAAATAAATAGTCGTATTCAGGATTTAAAACATGTTGACCAAGATAAATTGTGTGCACTCAAAACTATTGGTATCTTAAACCTCATTTCAACCACAGGCTTGATGAGAGCTTCAAAGCAGATGGTGATTAATGCCCTTGTTGATTCTCCGACTTCAGCGAAGGAAAATGACAGATGGTCCATTGTTTTGGAGACTATGGAAAAAGATGGCCTTGTAGTTTGGAGAAGGCAGATAGATGAGCTACGTCTTTGGGAAGGGTCAGATTTTAATATCGAGCAACACCTTGTTGAGGAGTTATCGAAGATTAAGTCCTCAGTAGCTGATTTGTTGAATGAATATTATTCTTTGAAACCCGTTATTGCGCAGAGACACAGTTACCAGACTGGGACATTACGATTTTTTGAAAGGCGCTTTTTTGACGATCTAGATAAACTCAAGGATGCTAGCCGATCCTCAGTAGATAGTGATGGGCTGATTGCATACTGGTTAGGCAATGTAGAAATGGTCAAAGGTGGTCGGGAATTTATGAAGGATGGAAGACCCCTGCTTATTCTTACATCTGAAAATATTAGATCGCTTGAAAATGCTACTTGTGAATACATTGCTTTAGGCAGATTAGAGAATGATTCTTATCAGTTGAAGCAAGATGGTGTCGCAAGAAAAGAAGTTAGAAATAGGCTCGCGATTGCAAAAAATTTCTTAGATCGAGCGGTTGCACATGTGTTTGATTTTACGCAGTCTAACGTCAGCTGCATTAGAGGTGAGGAACGACATGTGCTAAAAGGCGAGAGGGATTTTAAGAAGCTCTTGTCAGATGTATGCGATTACACTTTTAAATATGGGCCTACGCTAAAGAATGAGCTCATAAATCGGCGAACGCTTACCGCGCAGGGCTCTACCGCTAGGAGAATCCTGATTAATGCGATACTAAATAATTCTGGCGTAAACAGGTTGGGTTTAGAAGGACATGGCCCTGAAGTCAGTATGTATGAGTCAGTTCTTGAAAATACAGGTATAGTTACAGCCGATAATGGATATTGTTTGAAAGCACCAAGAAAAGATAGTGGTATATTTGAACTTTGGTCGGCTATCACGAACTTCTTTTTAGAGGCAGTTGATTCTCAATCCAATTTTTCTGATTTGCACGATAAGTTGTGTGATCCGCCCTATGGCGCTAATAAACCGATCATTCAGATCCTTATCGCGGTCGTGTATGCAATACATAAAGATATCATTGGGATATTTAAGAATGGTTCATTTATGCCTGAGTTGTCATCCGACGATTTTGAGCTGATTGAGAAAAAACCCGAAATCTATTCCGTTAAGCATTTCGAGATAACCGGAATGAGAGGCGAGGTCTTTAAGGATTTTAATGCGATATTCTATAACCCTTCTTCAGGACGTGCCAGGGCGGAAAAAAGTCTTCTAAGTGTGGTAAAGCCCTTTATCCGATTCATTAAGTCAATGCCTCCCTATACACTAAAAACTAAATCCCTTAGTGGTAATGCGATTCGTGTTAGAGATGCGATTTTAAATGCAACGGAACCTGATGTCTTGCTCTTTACCAATTTGCCCAAGGCCTGTGGTTTTAAGCCTATAAATGCCAAGAGAGTTGGGGATAAGGAGGCAATAAAGTCTGATTTTAAAGAGGCCTTAGAGGGGGCTCTAAAGGAGATTCAGCTGAACTATGAAAATCTATTAAGCCAGTGTAGAGCTATGATCTGCTCCGCATATGAAGTGCCAGAAAAAAGCGTTAATTCGTTACGGGATATTCTTGTACAGAGATCAAAGCTGTTGGCAGAAACTTGTTTTGATCCGAATATTAAGAGCTTTATTATGACGACATTGGACGACTCTATAGATGACCACAGGTGGCTTGAGTCGGTTGTAATGATTATATCAGATAAACCAATATCATCTTGGGAAGATGAAGATCTTTTGAAATTTAAGGAAAATGTTAAAGATCACGGGCGTCGCTATTTAAATCTCGAAACATTGCAACGTAAGATAGTAGGTCTTATTAACCAGGATGTAATTGCTAGACGCGTTGTTGTTACAAAACCGGATGGGAAAGAGATAAATAAGACATTGTGGGTTACTACAAAGGACTATAATGACTTAAGCAGATATGCGGATAAAATTCTCAATGAATCGGTGGTATTTGAGAAAAATAAGATGCAATCTGCGCTGCTTGCAGTTTTAGCTGAAAAAATATTTGATAATGCTAATTTATCAACGAGAGATGAATGAATAGAAAAAAAATACGACATATTATGGGTTTGTCCGGTGGAAAGGACAGTACTGGTTTAGCTATTTTGTTGCACAAGCTTATTCCCGATATGGAGTACTTCTTCTGTGACACTCTTAAGGAGTTGCCGGAAACTTATGAGTATATTCAGAAGGTTGAAACAAGATTGGGAATAAGGGTAAAGAAGCTAGTCGCTAAGAGGGGGTTTGACGATTTTCTCGAGCTGTTTGGTAATTATCTGCCATCTCAAAGGGCCCGCTGGTGTACGAAATTACTAAAAATTCAACCTCTTGAAGAGTTTGTTGGTGACGATATTGCTTATAGTTACGTTGGGATTAGAGCCGACGAAGAAAGAAACGGTTATTTTTCTGCGCGTCCGAATATAAGACCAGTATATGTGTATAAACCGCTCAATTTTAAACTTAGGCACATGGGTAGGGAAATATATAATCAGGATGACATTGTAGAAGAATTTAGACAGCAGGGAATACGACTTCCCATCAAAAAAGATGGCTATTCGATAGATGATGTTCGGGACGTGATAAACGAAAGCGGTATCGGGATGCCAAAATATTACGATTGGAGGACACGATCTGGCTGCTATTTTTGTTTCTATCAACGAAAATATGAATGGGTGATGCTGGCGGAAAAACATCCAAATTTATTCGATCAAGCGGCAGCTTATGAAAAGGAACTCCCGGATGGACGTAGATTTACATGGAATCAAGGGGAAACGCTTCGTGAGATACTTGAACGCAAAGAGTCAATTAAGACTGATCATAAGAAAAGAATGGTACTTAGCAAATGTAATGCGCCAGATAAAACTCTTATGGAGCAACTTGAAGCTGTGTTAGATGGCGAAGATGCCGACAAGCCGTGTTTGATATGCACGTTGTGAGAGGAAATGTATGAAATCTCATTTAAGAAAATTTAGTACTTATAGACTCGATGCATCACTCAAGTCTATTATAGAAAAATCATATGGTACTGCTGTAACGGGCGTAGGCGTTCATGAATGTGATTATATAAAACGTAAATTTAGTAGAAAATATAATGCTACAATATGTGCATCACAAAAATGGGTGGCGGATTTAGCCAGATGCTATGGCATTTTATATGATGTTTTTAGTAAATATTGCGAAGGGGAAAAGCTTATTTCAGATGCTGGATTTAATTTTATTGTGGCAGCGTTATTTTATTTCATCAATCCATTTGATGTAATACCTGATCATATGGCCGACATAGGCTATTATGATGATTTATATGTTTTGCAAATATGTCTTGGACATCTTTCGTATACAGATTACGTTCACATTCAAATGAGATTTACTGAGAGGCAGAATGCGTGCTCTGAATGACATATGGCGTAATATTGGCAATGAGTTCGGTTGTTATACATCTGAGACATTTGATCAAATCCCAACTAGACCAGGTGTGTATGCATGGTTTTATCCCCTCAGAATAGCAACTAGGGACCTAGATGAATTTATGGCAGAAATGCTGGCTATTCAAAATTATGATTCTACAACATTAGGCAAGCCAAAGCATAGAACGTCTGTGGAATTTGCATGGCGAAAAATAATTCTTGACGTTGAGCTAGGGTCAAAAGAACCCACATTTGATTCATTTAGAAATATTTGGGATGCTGCAATCGCCGATGAACAGCTATTTTATCATTTAAGGGCTGTCTTTATGCGTGCAAGTTTATTTTTAAACCCACTCTACGTCGGCAAAACCCGAAACTTGCATAATCGTTGTTATCAACATGTAAATGGTGTTGGAGGATCCAATAACTTTTATGAAAGATTTATGAACTATGCATCAAAAAATAAACTTAATGCTAAAACTGTAAGTGACTTGATATTTGCCTGCATTAGAACCGATGACGAGAGCATTGGAAGCCCAGAAGAATTAGAGCTTCTTGTCGAGGATTTGCTAAAATATTTAGCTAATCCATCATTTTCAATAAAATAAGGGAGGATAGAACAAATGCCTGCTCATACGCCACCAAGGTTTAATGAAGAGATGATATATAGAAAACATAAGTGGGGTATATTCGGTGAACTAGGTGAGGGGGGTAATGCCCAAATAAGATTTCTACAAACTGTTATTTCACATGTGGAATTAGATGATATTCAAATGATTTCAGATATCCCAGGCAGCCATAAATGGGAGGTAAGAGATCTGTTTCAGCGTGAGGTCGACAGTGAAAGGGTCAAAACTGATATTCTGCCGTATTTCCAAGATCCGTCAAAAGTTAAATATTTTAATCCGCTAACCTTGATTGTTTTGCCAATGGCTGGTCATGAAGTTAGTGGTGAATTAGACTATATAAATTCAAGCGAAGAGACAGAAAATAATGAAACGTATACTGTTTATGAAAAGAAGGAATATTATAAAATGAGTATTCGTCAAGATGTGTGGTGTCGATTGCAATGGAATCCCGACAAGTGTTGTATTGTTGCAATTGACGGCCAACATAGGCTTTCTGCCCTCAAAAGATGGAAAAAGGAGCCGGACGCAACGAAAATTCAGCTATGGCGAATTCCTGTGGTGTTGTTGGTTGTAAATAAGAGTGATGCTTCATTAGAGGCTGCTAATTTACTAGAAATAGTACGAAGAACCTTTGTTTACATTAACACGAAAGCAGAAAGATTGTCCACAGCGCGAAAAATTCTATTGGATGATGAAAGTGTTAATGCAGTATGTGCTCAAGAAATTGTTCAGTATGCCCATGCCAATGATGTTAAGGCGATTGATGAACGCGTGCCAACAAGGGTACCGCTAATATTTTTCGATTGGAGGGGTGGACTCAAGGATAATGTTAGAATTAAGGCACCGGCTGCAATGATAAGCATCGAAGAGGTGTACTCTTGGATGGAGCACTACATTTTAAAAGAAGATGGTGGCGTAAGGCAGGAGGAAAGGTTGTTTCTAAAAGATTTAGTACCAATGCTGGAAAGTTATGGCACTGATAAGGCATTGACCAACGAGGATGCAAGGAGAATAAGGGAATTGTTTTGTTGTTACATCAGAGAAGGGTTGATGTACTTTCTTGAAAACTTTGAGCCGTACAAAAACTACATTCATGAATGTCGTGAGAAGGAAAGGGCCTGTCTGGCCGAGTCTGATTTGTCAAAACATGCTTTTATGAAGCTGCGATTTGGATCGCATGATGCGGAGCCTTCTCAAAGAGATGATGTTGAAGATCAGTATTGTGATTTAGTAACTGATTTTGAGAATATAAAAAACAAGATCCCCGCAATCATAACTAGGGATGTTGGGCCGCGGGCGCTAATATTTTCATTCTCCCAAATCAAATACGAATACGATGAAATTATGATTGGGAAAAATAAGGAAAGAGTTGCGTGGTTGGATTATGCTAAAATGTTAACGCCTATTTACAATGATATTTATAATGATGGCTGGTTTTTGACATACGATAGTCTTGCAGAAGATAAACGTAAAGCGCTTACACATATCTTGTATGATCCCGCCGGTGGCATTATAAATTACAGATTAGAGGACTCTGAGGATGCGTTTGGTGCATTTATTATGATGCTGGTTCTAAAAGGAATGCTGGATAATGAATATGTCAGTAATGATGAATATAGCGAGATCTGGAGTGTGGTGTCGGATAAATTATTTAAGACGCTTAATAAAGGCTTTAGAAAAGTGGTTAGATCGGAGCTGAAAGATGTATTTCAAGGTACAAACCCACAATTTAACGCGGAGGTTAAGAGGCTCGCTCAGCTGAGAACAGAAGATCAGCTTAAAAAACTTGCAGCACGATTCGGGATAGTGGATGTTGCGTAAAATATTAAATGCAATCGACCCCCAGACACTTCTTAGTTCGATTGATCAGAGACGATTGCAAGAAGTGTGTGTTTTGACCGGAACTGACAAATCGTCATTGTCAATTAGTAGTAACATAGTGGATTATGTATTGGCTATATATGGATACGACTTGCTATATGATAAGAATCTTAGAAAAATATTATTGTTGCAGCTAACGGATGAGAAATTGGAGGATCTAGCTGTTAAGTGTGCCGGAAGGAAGTATAACAAAAAATATGATAATGCAGCGTTGCTTTCCTCATGTGCATGGCGCCCTGGTGCAAAAATAGTCAGTGAATTGTCTC